>JAJNBR010000282.1 GCA_021156265.1 Flavipsychrobacter sp. | reverse complement strand
ATACCGAAAGAAGGCCTGGCGCATTGGGAAAGCAAAGGCCTGATCGAGTACATCAACCTGGAAGACATGTACGTGAGCTACCTGCAGGAGAAATTTGATTTCGAAGCACTGAAGAACTCACCGTTCAAGCTGGCTTATGACGCTATGTTCGGTGCAGGACAGAATGTAATCCGCCGCCTGCTGCCAAACGCAGTACTGATACATTGCGAGGACAACCCGGGCTTTCTCGGACAAGCTCCCGAGCCACTGGATAAAAACCTGCAGGAACTGGCGAAGGCAGTTGCCTCCACTCCCGAAGTTAAAATAGGTCTTGCCACCGACGGCGATGCTGACCGTATTGGCCTGTATGATGAGGACGGGCACTTTGTAGATGCACACCACATCATCCTGCTGCTCATACACTATCTACACAAATATAAAGGCATGAGCGGCAAAGTCGCTATCGCCTTCTCTACTACAGATCGCGTAAAGCGCATGTGCGAGGCTTATGGTTTGCCGATAGAGATAACACCCGTTGGTTTCAAATACATCAGCGAGATCATGGTGCACGAAGACGTGCTGGTAGGTGGCGAAGAAAGCGGTGGTATTGCTGTGAAAGGCCACATACCTGAGCGCGATGGTATCTATGATGGTATTATGCTGTATGAGTTCATGACCAAATCGGGCAAGACGCTGAAACAGCTTTGCGAAGAAGTATATGAAGTGGTAGGCCGTTTTGTATATGAGCGCAACGATATGCACATCGAGAACGAGAAGAAGGAAAGCATCATCAGCATTGCTGCCAAGAATGGCTATTCCCACTTCGGTAAGTATAACTTCAACCGCATCGAGACGATAGACGGTATCAAATATCATTTGGACAACGGTGGCTGGATACTGCTGCGTGCGTCGGGCACTGAGCCGTTGCTGCGTATCTATGCAGAAGGCAACAGCAAAGAAGAAGCGTTGGATATACTGGAAGATGTAAAGAAGACGATACTGTAACGGTATCTGCTAATAGAAAAAGGGGCTGAAATTCAGCCCCTTTTTTATTTATACTTTGAATGGCTTAGTGTGCCATTGTCTTTGCATCTTTCAGGAATTGCTCCAGGCCGAGGTCTGTGAGCGGGTGCTTCAGCAGTCCCAGGATAGAACTTAATGGGCAAGTGCATACGTCAGCACCAGCTTCAGCGCAACGCACAATGTGCAGCGGGTTGCGGATAGAAGCAGCCAGTACTTCTGTCATAAAGCCTTGTGAGTTGTAGATGTTCACGATCTGCTCGATCAGCTGAACACCGTCCCAGCTGCTATCGTCAATTCGGCCGATGAACGGAGAAACGAAGCTGGCACCTGCTTTAGCAGCCAGGATAGCCTGACCTGCAGAGAATACCAGTGTACAGTTAGTTTGGATACCGTTGTCACTAAACCATTTGATGGCCTTGATACCGTCTTTGATCATCGGCACCTTTACTACGATATTGTCGTGGATAGCAGCAAGTACTTTACCTTCTTCTACGATCTCTTCGAAAGTAGTACCAAATACTTCAGCACTTACGGGACCATCAGTGATCTCGCAGATCGCTTTGTAGTGATCCATGATCGCCGCATGTCCTTTGATGCCTTCTTTAGCCATCAGTGAAGGGTTGGTAGTCACACCGTCGAGGATACCGAGGTCGTGTGCTTCTTTGATCTGAGCAAGGTTTGCTGTATCTATAAAGAATTTCATGTAAGTATTATTTCGGGTGCAAAGTTAACCGAAAAACCGTCGCACTGCCAGATTTGAAGAAGAAAATATGAGGAGAAAATGCCAGAAATAAAAAAACTGGCAAGTTACTCATATCGCGCCGCTACGACCGCCTACCCTTGCTACATTCCTGTCCTGGGGGGTTCAGCAGGAGCTGGCCGTATAAGACTTGCCAGGGCGACAAAGATAGGAAAGTTTTCTTCCCATGAAAATCATTTCATAAAAAAAGCTGCCCTAAGGCAGCTTTTTAACTGATTTTTTTAATTGCGCTATGATTTTGCGAGTTCACCTTTCAGGAAGTCTATCACTTTTACCTCGGTGGCGTTTTGTCCGCGCAGGTCGGCCAGCATTACCGACACCCAATCCGTAAGGTGAATGAAGTAAAACGCTTTTTCCCAGTAACTCTTGCCTTTCGAGTATATCTCTATAATGTTTGAAGTATACTTCTTAAATACCTGTTTGTTGATCTCGATGCGCATTTGTACGCGCTCGTAATCGTCTTCGTTGCGTAGTATGATGACCGCTTTTGATTTATCCTTATCGCGCCAGCCTACCAGCTCGTTGTGATTCATCTCCGGTATCACGTGGTGCCAGCACAGCATCTTACTGTTCTCGTTCAGCTGCTGGCGGAAACGGATGGCTACACCTTCAAAGTCGGCGGCGGCATAAATTACCGGCGTCTTTTCAAACAATTTCTTAGCAACGGCCTGCGCTTTCTTTTGAATGTCTTTGCTATCATCCTTTAACAGCTTGATAGAAGCTTTGATGTCTTTTTCGAAATTATCCTTCAGCAAGCCGAAGTGCTTGAGTGTAAACAACACCTGCGTCATAGAATAGCCTACACATGCACGGGGTGGCATGCCTGCAGGAAGCAGAATGCAATCGATGTTCTTTTTGCGCGCTATCTCGGCGATCTTGCCGCCTGATGTAATGCATACAACGGTGGCTTTTACTTTGATCGCCGTTTGCAATGCAGCTACTGTTTCCTCGGTATTACCGGAGTAAGAAGAAACGATAACCAGTGAATTGGCACTAACAAAAGAAGGAAGAAAATAATCTTTGTTGACAATGAAAGGGATCTTCAGTTTATCAAACACAAAATTCTGAACGATAGAGCCGCCGATACCGCTACCACCAAGACCTGTAAGAATAACATTGGTAAAATCTTTCCTGGCAGAAAGGAACTTATAACTTTGTCCTATAACCAGTGCCTCGTGTAGTTGAATCGGGAAATCGGCTACTAATTGTCTCATTGGTTTTTATTTCGATGGCCAAACATAACGAAACTGGCATAAAAGGTGAACAAATAGCTGAAAAGTTTTTAGCGAACAAGGACTATACCATCCTGCACCGTAACTGGTGTTTTGGGAAAAAAGAGGTAGACCTGATAGCTCAAAAAGGCGACCTGCTGATATTTGTAGAGGTGAAAACCCGCAACAGGATTGACTTTGGCTTTCCCGAAGAGGCTGTAAATGCCCGGAAACAAAATCACCTGAAAATTGCCGCTGAGGCATTTATGGATGTCAATAAGGAATATCAAAAAATACAATTTGACATTATAAGTGTGCTAATAGAACAAGGAAAGGTGAAGGAGATACTGCACGTAGAAGACGCCTTCTATTAGGTAACTTTATGAGCGTTAGGCGAATATTCGCTCCAGCGCCCAGGCCTTAAGCCGCATCTCTTCCCACTCCTGTTCAGCTGTACTGTCGTAGGTAATAGCTCCACCCGTCTGGTAAGAAAGACGTTTTGAATTTTCGTTGTAGAAAAGGCTACGGATCACTACGTTGAAGTCAAAATCGCCACCGGGTGTGATGTACCCCAGCGTTCCGGAAAACAGCTCACGACGCGCCGCTTCATACGTTTCTATCAGTTCCATCACCTTAACCTTGGGTGCTCCGGTCATGCTGCCCATTGGAAAAGAGTATTTTAACGCATCGGCAAAAGACATATCGTCGCGCAACCTGCCGCTTACGGTAGATATCATCTGGTGCACCTGCGGGAAGGAATAAATGCCGAACAGTTCATCCACAGTCACGCTGCCCAACTCGCAGCAGCGGGCGAGGTCATTTCGCACCAGGTCAACGATCATTACGTTCTCTGCCCGGTCCTTAATGCTGCTTCGAAGATTGGCACTGAGTTCTTCATCTTTTGCCGGATCGCTGTTTCGTGGCGCGGTGCCTTTTATTGGCTGAGAAAGGACCCTGTCTCCATCCTTTCGCAGGTAGCGTTCGG
>JAJNBR010000281.1 GCA_021156265.1 Flavipsychrobacter sp. | reverse complement strand
ACCTATTCAAACCTTGAAGTTGCCGGCGTGTATGGCGGCACCAACATGCGCCCGCAAAAAGAAATAGTGGAAAAAGGCGTGGACATACTGGTGGGAACGCCGGGCCGGTTACTCGACCTGCTTTACGACGGCTCGCTGAAAACGAAAACCATAAAAAAACTGGTGATAGACGAGTGTGACGAAATGCTCAACCTCGGTTTCAGAACACAGCTCAATAACATACTGGACCTGTTACCGCCCCAAAGACAGCACCTGCTTTTTTCGGCCACTATTACCGAAGAAGTGGACGCCCTGATGAAAACCCATTTCAATAGCCCGGAAAGGATAGAAGCCGCACCAACGGGTACACCGCTCGAAAATATTAACCAGTCTGCGTATAAGGTCCCTAACTTTTATACCAAGGTCAACCTGTTGAAGCACCTGTTCGATAACAATGCAGATATGAGCAAAGTGCTGGTGTTTGTGGCTAGCAAGAAGCTGGCCGATAAGTTGTTTGAAGAACTGCAGGAAAGCTATCCCGACAACATGGGTGTAATACACTCCAACAAAGAACAAAACCACCGTTTCAATACCGTAAAGCAATTCAAGGAAGGTAATTACCGCTTTGTCGTAGCTACGGATCTTGTGGCGCGCGGTTTGGATATATCAGAGGTTACCCATGTCATCAACTTTGACATGCCCGATGTGCCGGAGAACTATATACACCGCATAGGCCGTACGGGTCGTGCCGATAAACGCGGCGTAGCTATTGCATTCATTACAGAGAAAGAAGAAAAAAGCCGTGTAGCTATCGAGGCGCTGATGAAGTACGAGATACCGCTACTGGACTTGCCGGAAGACCTGGAGATCTCTGAGGTGCTTACTGAAGATGAAAAACCAAAGGTCTTCATGAAGACTGACCTGATCAAACTGCCTAAGCGTGAAGAAGGCGGCGGTGCGTTCCATGAAAAATCTGCTAAAAACAGCAAGGTGAATCGCAAGGTGCGGCATTCTGACAAGATGAAAGAGAAATACGGCAAGCCTAAAAAACGCGGTAAGAAAAAATAGACAAAGTAGCTTCTCAGACTTTTCCCGAAGCGGCTATTGACAAAAAGCACCAGTTCCTTCTAATGGGTAAGTTCTACCCCTCTACACAAAAGGGCTTTACCGGAAATTTTGATTCATTTCCGGTTTGAAGCTCATGGATTTAAGTTTCTATATGTCGTGGTCTGTATGTGTAGAGGGCCGTCAGGCACGGTTTTGCACCGTGTGCGGAAAACGATTTTAAATTTATGGAAAACACTAACCGCAGATTTGTAACCGGTATGTTCGAAGACAGGGATAGCGCTGAGAGGGCCTATGCATCACTACGTGCACGTGGTTATACGGACGAAGACCTGAACCTGATGATGACGGACGAAGCCCGTAGAAGGCATTTTGGTGATACACACGTGGAAACAGAATTGGGCAACAAAGCGGCAGAAGGCGCAGGTACAGGTGGCGCCATAGGTACCACACTGGGTGCTATAGCCGGTGCAATAGCAGCGATAGGTACTAACTTGATATTACCGGGCGTTGGTCTGGTAGTGGCAGGACCACTGGCGGGTGCGCTGGCAGGTGCAGGTGCAGGTGCGGCCACAGGCGGCATTATTGGCGCATTGATAGGCGCAGGCATACCTGAAGAACGCGCTAAAGTATACGAAGACGGCGTAAAAAAAGGACATATCGTAATGGGTGTGCGCAGCAAAACCGATGATGATGCTGATTATTTTGAGAACGAATGGCGCACGTATAACGGCCGTGAGATCTATCGCTAACCGCTACAAATAACGAAACATGAAAAAACTACAAATAGTTTTTGCTGCATTGCTGATAAGCGTATTTGCAGCATCGTGCGGGGAAGATACCGATGGCGACGACACAGCCATGGATAGCGTGGAAGTTGGACCAGCCAACGAAGCCGACAGTTATAAAGATACTGCGGTTCTGGTACCGGACTCTAACAACACGCTGGATGCAAACCCGGTTAATGATACTACGGTGAAACCGGAAGCAGTAACACGATAGCACCCGGCACATCGGGAAAGACAATATTAAAGGCGGGACATCCCGCCTTTAACTGTTATTCACCCTTCCTCAGGCGATTGATTATATAAAGAACCATTAGGCTAAGGATGGCTGCAAAAAAGCACCAGACAGAAATAAGATAATGAGCATACCATATGCGTGTTACCAGGTAGGCGACTAGAAATCCCCAGCCTAATAGACGTAAAAACTTCACGCCGGAGACAAAAGGGCTGAGCACTGCGGCTAACAGGTAGGGTATGCCGCTGAACCATCGATTGCCTAACGGGAAATCCAACTGGTAGTTGATATGGTGTTCTTCTATGGACGCAGACACAGGGTAGACTGCCATGCAGTACGACATGTATATGGCTATGAAGATACCGATGCCTGATAGCACACGGAGGACCTTCTTACGCCGCAGATCATTCTCAAACAGTAAGATGGTAAGCGGAACAAAGGCCGGCCATACTACCTCGGCAAATACCAGGAATACATACATCGCAGTACGTTGCCAGTGCGCATAAGCTGGTTGAGATAATGACAACCATAACAACCCCTCACTTAATTGCTGAACCGAGAAGATCAAAGGAATACAGGCAAGAATATGTTGAGGTGTCGTCTTTGACCGGCTGAAACAAACCGCGCCGACCACGGCAAGGCCTGCACTTGCAGCAAAACTGGCCTGGGCTGAAAAACACATGATAAAAGTTTTAAGCCCCCGACAAACTATCAAAGACGGATATGCTGTACGCAGTACACTACAATATAAGCTTAAATAATGGTCGTTCAGCTGTCACCGTCAAATTTGCACTTTTTGAATCTAAAAACTGGTTATGTCAGTTTAGCATATCATATTTCAGTTTCTTTTTAGGGTCACGTCAGCATTTGGATTTTTCTGAATTGACAAATGACTTTTCCCAAATCTGAAAACGGTTAAGGAATAGGTGCCGCACCTTTGCGCGGCTAAAGCGATCATAAAATGACGAACAAATTTTTCCCTGTATCAAAAATAAGCTTGCTCACAATTGGCGGATGCTGCCTTGTGCTTGCTGTAAATGCCCAGGTTGATAGTAATAAGAAGAAATCAAGAACACTCGACCAGGTTTCGATCACTGCAAAGCAGAATCGCGTAAAAGAAGAATCTGAATACGTTTCAAGGCTCCCGATAAAAAATATCGAAAATCCACAAGTGTACAACGTGGTTTCGCAGGAGCTGATGAAAGAGCAGGTGGTTGTAAGCTTTGACGATGCTGTAAAAAACGTTCCGGGTTTGAACAGGCTTTGGACATCTACCGGCCGTGCCGGTGATGGTGCAGGCTATTTTACAATGCGTGGCTTTACCGTTCAGCCAACTATGATCAATGGTGTTGCCGGCCTTACCAACGGTGGTATTGATCCCGCAAATATCGAACGTATAGAAGCCATCAAAGGCCCATCGGGTACGCTATTTGGTAGCAGCCTGATCTCGTTTGGTGGTTTGCTGAACATAGTAACGAAAAGACCATATGGAGGTTTTGGCGGCGAAGTAAGTTACACAGCCGGCACTTATGGCCTCAACAGGGTTACCGCCGATGTGAACACTTCATTGAATAAAGAAAATACTGCCCTGTTCCGTTTGAATAACTCGTACCATTACGAAGGAAGCTTCCAGGACGCCGGTTTTAAGCGTTCTTTGTTCATCGCTCCCAGCTTCTCTTATAAAGCAAATGAACGCCTGTCATTCCTTGTGAACATGGAATACTACAATGGCGAGAGCACAAACCCGCTGATGGTGTTCCTCAACCGCACGCGTAAACTTATTGCAACAACACCGGATGAACTCGGTATTGACTTCAGCCGCAGACCAATGTGTCGAGGAGTGTACGCAGGACAGACGGTTACTATTCTTATGTAATGTTCATCGGTGCATCTGATACGCTGTTCAACCGCTATGTATCGAACCAGGCTGGTAGTGCATTCACCACGCAGATCCAGCAGAACTTCATTGGAGATATGAAAGTACTTGGCCTGCGCAACAGGGTAGTGGCCGGTGTTGATTTCCTGCAGGTGCAGACACACAACAACAACTCGCCTTACGTAATGGGCCAGGTAAACTCTGTACGTCTCGATGATCCCCGCTATGGTATGTTTGCCCGGCAGATCATTGATACAGCTATTGCTGCAAGTAAGACCCCACGCACCAACACAGCCACAAACGGCATTACATACGGCGCCTACATTTCTGATGTAGTGAACTTGACGCCTACCACACTGGCTATGCTGAGCGTTCGTTTCGACGAGTTCGACAACAAAGGCACAACCAACTTCAATACTGATGTGACTACGGGTGCTTATGAACAAACTACCATTTCTCCGAAGTTTGGTTTGGTACAGCAGATAATGAAGGATAAACTGGCTGTGTTTGCTAACTATATGAACGGTTTCCGCAACGTGGCTCCTGTAGTGCAACCATTGGCTGAACTGGACGGTACATTTGAACTGCAGCAAGCCAACCAGGTGGAAGGTGGAGTAAAGCTGGATGCGCTTAACCACAAACTGAGCGTAACTGCCAGCTACTACGACATTCTTGTTACCAAT
>JAJNBR010000280.1 GCA_021156265.1 Flavipsychrobacter sp. | reverse complement strand
GGCTATTGCCGCCTCATCCAGGTAGGCATATTTATCGTTCCGTATCGATTTTATCTGCGACAATCCCGGGTGCGACTGTATTGTATAGTAATCGCAAAGACCGTTCTGGTTCAGGATTTCGTATACCAGTTTACAGCCTTCGCAACAGAAAGCTTTGTCCTCAATACTAATGCTGGCGGTGATACAAGGTGTGCCGCAGTGGTAGCATAACAGCTCCTGTTTGCACTCTTTCTCAATTATTATCGCATTCCTCTCCTTAATTAATGGCATTGATCTTCTTTTGTGCATTCCATATTTTCGGCACGAGCACTTGTTCTTCTACCCGCACCAGATCCGCTATCAAGTTTGACAATTGCTGGAGCTCGCCGGGCAATTCATTCATGTCGATGCCGGTCACATAGCTCCCGATCATGATGTGCGACTCCTTTATGCCCATCAAATGTTCCGCGTGTCCCATGTCGCATTGGCCAGAGCAATTACTACAATTGTGGCCGGTGCCGCTCTTTTCTGCTAACGTTCGCAGGTAACTCAATAACGACTCCTGTTTTGCTTCTATGAGGATAACAATTCGGGACATCGCCTCTTTGCTATCGTCTATTACGAGCTCTGCAGCAACCTGTTTGCATTTCTCCCTGATAGGCTGGTAAAAATCATTATTGAGCTTGTCGGCCAGCCGATCGAGCGACAGGTCTTCGTAGATCGTAAAAAGGTGCTCCATAGATTTTTCAGCGAAGCTATCAGCAATAAGAAAAAACAAATATGACCATGGTAATAGCAGCGGCTGATTTTAGTCAGTCCGACCCGGTGAAGACGTCGTACTTTTGCCAGATGTATCCGACCTACACGACAGCTGAAGAAGCAGTGAAGCTGGTAAAAAGCGGGGACCGGGTGTTTATTCACGGTAGTGCAGCAACGCCGCTGCAGCTGTTACAAACACTACTTGACCGGGCGGGTGAAGTTTCAGACGTAGAACTGGTGGCTATAAGTACCCAGGGCACCATCAACTGGAATACGCCGGCTATCCGGAAAAGCTTCCGGTTGAACTCGCTGTTTGTATCCGCCAATGTGCGGGAATGGGTGAATAGTGACAGCGGCCAGTATATTCCCATATTTCTGAGCGAGATCCCGAGAATGTTCGAAAACGGTATCCTGCCGATCGATGTCGTTATCATCCACGTATCTCCGCCGGACAAACATGGTTATTGTACGCTAGGCACATCAATAGATGCCGCCCTGACAGCCGTTAGAGTTGCAAAAACAGTTATCGCACAAGTCAACCCGCGCATGCCCCGCACCCATGGTGATGGGCATATCCATATTTCAAAGCTTAGCGCTATGGTATATGTTGACGCTGAATTGCCTGAAGTTAACTACGGAGCAAAAATAGATCAAAAGGCCCAGCGCATAGGGCAACACGTAGCTTCGTTAATAGAGAACGGTTCAACCCTCCAAATGGGTATTGGTTCTATACCGGATGCTGTATTGCAATCCCTTAACTCCCACAGCCAACTCGGCATTCATACAGAAATGTTCTCGGATGGTATCATACCGCTTGTAGAAAAAGGGGTCATTACTAATGAACATAAGAAGATACGTCCCGGAAAGATCGTAACCACTTTTACGATAGGTTCGCGAAAGCTATATGATTTTGTCGACGACAACCCCGACATATCATTTATGGATGTAGCCTATGTAAATGATACCGCGATCATCCGTAAAAATCCGAAGGTAGTAGCCATCAATAGTGCTATCGAAATAGATATGACCGGCCAGATATGCGCCGATTCTATAGGAACATACCAATTTTCCGGCATAGGCGGACAAATGGATTTTATGCGCGGCGCCTCCCTATCTGAAGGTGGTAAACCGATCATCGCACTGCCATCTGTGACTAATAAAGGCCTATCGCGCATAGTACCCACGCTGAAAACGGGTGCGGGTGTGGTGACAACGCGGGGACATGTTCACTACGTGGTGACCGAACACGGCATCGTAAACCTGTATGGCAAAAACCTGGAACAGCGCGCTAAGCTGCTTATCTCTGTTTCAGATCCTACACAACGCGAGGAACTTGAAAAAGCTTACCACGAAAGATTTAAAAAGAATTAGCAATGAAATATTGGAAGAGACTTAGTCATGCTGAGCAAGACGAGCGTATCAGCGCAGCATTGACTGACACGATAGATTACAAGCAAAAGATATCGCTGGGTGTTCCCGCATCCAAACTCGATCCTGTGGTTTTCTACGAACAGGCCAGCTTTCTGAAAGAAGCGCCGTGGTTACGTGCGTATGTTCAAAATCCTAATCACATTGGTTGCCACACACTGGGTGAATCGGAAGAATTTTTCAGAGGCACGCAGGATATTGAGCGTGAAGTAATAGAGCTGTTGTGTGTTGACCTGTTCAAAGCCGAAGAGCAGAGCTGTGATGGGTATATCGCCGCGGGTGGCACTGAAGCCAACATACAGGCGATATGGATATATCGTAATTACTTCATTTCGCAACATAGTGCAAGTCATGATGAAATAGCCATAATCAGCTCATCCGATACACACTACTCGATAGCCAAAGCAGCGAACCTGCTGCACATCAACTGGTACCCGGTAGCAGTTGACGAAACAACACGCGAAATATCAGCAGAAGCAATAAATGAAACACTGGATAAAGCAGTTGAAAAAGGAGTAAAATATTTTATCGTGATCTCAAACATGGCCACCACCATGTTTGGCAGTGTAGACGATCCTGAGTTGTATGCTGACTGCCTGGCCAAACACGGACGAGAATTTAAACTTCATGTCGATGGCGCCTTCGGTGGTTTTATTTACCCGTTTAGCTGCTCGAATAGCAAGATCAATTTTTCCAACCCACATATTTCATCCATTACGCTCGATGCACACAAAATGCTGCAGGCGCCTTATGGTACTGGTATCTTCCTGGCAAGGAAAGGTCTGATGCCGTATGTATACACCAACGAGGCAAGCTATGTCCACGGCATGGATATCACATTAAGTGGTAGCCGGGGTGGTGCAAATGCAATAGCTATATGGATGATCCTGGTTACCTATGGACCGTATGGATGGCAAGAGAAGATAAACAAGCTGCTATATCGAACAGAAGTGTTCTGCAAACAACTGGCGGCAGCAGGGGTTGACTTTTACCGTCACCCCAACCTGAATATCGTAACGATAAACGCCAGGTATATTTCATCTCTACTAGCAAGCAAATATGGACTGGTGCCGGACGATCACGACAATCCGAAATGGTGCAAGGTTGTAGTAATGGACCACGTGGAGCTTGACCACCTGGAGGACTTTGTCAACGATCTGACAACTGCTTTAAATTAAAAACAGCGTAAGAGGATTCGCCCCACGGGACCTGTTACTGTCAGCGGTTTCAAGAATATTTGCTATTTCCTCAGGGAGAATCGGCCACCAGTGACGCTTGCCACATCGTCATTGCGGTCGTACTTAGCGTCAAAGGAGAAAGTGCCTGAGACATGGCGATTTTCGTCATCGACCTTAATAGTAAGAGTTCCTGTGTGAGTGGAATCTGCCTTCCAGCCGTACCTGGTGCTTACGTTCAGGTCATCGTACCACGCAATATTTTTTCCAGTAAGCGGATAGGTACCAGTTTTTATATTCTTCTCGAAAACAGAAATTATAATGCCTTTGGCCACCTCGTCGTTGTAACCCGAAATGGTGAGATGCTCACTTGTCCAGTCTAAAGATAAACCTTTCGATTCATGTATATCATTCTAAGGTTTTAGCCATAAAAAAAGCCCCGCGGTCCGGGGCTTTTTAATTTAAGGCGGAGAGAGAGGGATTCGAACCCCCGGACCTGTTACGGTCAACGGTTTTCAAGACCGCCGCATTCGACCGCTCTGCCATCTCTCCGGGCGCAAAATTAGATAAGCAGGTGAATTTTCAAAAAGTTTTTTCCAAAGGGGCTATATATTTTCTAACGCTATGTTAAATACAGGCTGTTATGGCACTATAACAAATCCATTAGTTAACCACCTTCGTATTTAAGGTAAATTTGTAAGGCATGTATCAACTAAAAACAATGCTGGGATTGGTTTTCTTTGCAGTGCAGCTTTCGGCCTGCGCGCAGAAGAATAACTTTGAACAATCGAAAACATTTGACCAAATGAGCAATACCTCAACTGCTGCTAGCGAGAACCAATTACAAACAGCCACCTTTGGCGCCGGGTGCTTCTGGTGCGTAGAGGCACAGTTTCAGCAGCTGGAGGGCGTAGAAAAAGTAGAGTCCGGCTATATGGGCGGCCTTATTGAAAATCCAACATACAAGCAAGTGTGTACCGGCACGACAGGCCATGCTGAAGTGGCCAATATCTATTACAACCCTTCTAAGATCAGCTACGACGAACTGCTCGCAGCTTTCTGGATAGCTCACGACCCCACCCAGCTCAACCGCCAGGGTAATGATGTAGGTACGCAGTACCGATCTGCTATATTTTACCATAATCCCGAGCAGAAACAGAAAGCAGAAGAGTACAAGAAGAAGCTAAATGAGGAAAAAACCTTCACTGATCCGGTAGTGACACAGATAGCTCCGGCTATGGCATTTTATAAAGCCGAAGACTACCACCAGAACTATTATAACGACAATAACTCACAGCCTTATTGTGTGTTTGTTGTAAAGCCTAAACTGGAAAAGTTCCAAAAGGTGTTTAAGGATAAATTGAAGGACAAAAAATAGTCTCCATGTAAGCGGCAAATGGCGTCAAAAAGCTTTCCCATCCTGCCGTATGAGTTATTTTAATACCATATCTTTGCTCCCTATTTATATAGGACATGAGCTATACTATAACCCGCCTGGCCATGCTTTTAGCCTTGGCTCTATTCATTTCCACCACAGCGAGTGCACAGCCGTGGACGTTAGCGGGACCTGATGATGGTAACCAGCCGGGCGCCATTAGCGGTGCTTTCGGGGACAGTCGCGCAATGACTTCAGATAAGGGCAACGGTTTTTTCCTTGCGTTCCGTGAATACATGTGGAGTGGACCAAACACTGTAGAGGAAAGGTTAACTGTACGTCGCTGGAACGCAACGGCGTGGCAACCTGTTGGCCCACGCACATTTTCGGCCGGTTACGTTCATTACATAGATATTGCAACCACCCCTGCGCAGGTGCCTTATGTAGTGTACCAGGACCATAGCGTAGGCCGTAAGGCGGTTGTCGCAATGTTCAACGGCAGTTCGTGGGTGAACGTGGGATCGGCGGTATCGCCGGGTGTTGCCGAACGCACGCAGATTGTCACAGACGGGGCGGGTACACCTTATGTGGCTTATGTAGATAGCCCGGCGAGCCGTAAGGTGACAGTCAAGAAGTGGGATGGAATGAGCTGGCAGCTCGTAGGTACAGCAAACTTTTCACCTGCAGGCATTATTGATCTCAGGCTGGCAATTGGCAGCAACGGTTTACCGCAGGTATTAGTGAGATACTACAGCAGCGGCACAACCGCCGAAGTATTTCGTTATACCGGTTCAGTATGGATCTCAGCAGGGATTCCGGCTATCGGAGCAAGTATAGAAACAGCTGATCTGGCAATAAAAGGCGATACAGCATTTGTCGCTTATACTGATAACAACGCAAACCGGCGTGTTACCGTACGCAAGTTCAACGGTATAGCATGGACGACAGTTGGACCTGCAAATTTTTCGCCCGGTGCAAGCGACAATCTACAACTCGAGATCGACACAACTAAGGGTACTTACCTGTTTTGCAACACGGAACCCAATGGCGGAATGTTCAGTCCTAATACCGCTATGGTGCGCCGCTTTGATGGTAGCAACTGGATAGTTGCCGGCCCCGACACATTCAGCACAAAGTTGGTGGCCGCACCCGATGGCAAAAAAGCTTACGGCATCACCACCCGCGATTACTATTCGAGCAACCCTTATAGTTCGCATATCTACAGATACGATACAGGATGGACACTTATCGGTCAGTCAGGTGCAGGAGGCTTAAAAGGCGAAGTAATTGACATTGCCATGCATCCGGACGGGAATCCATGGATAGTCCTTCGTGACTCAGGTAGTTACAACTCTTTTAGCCTGTGGCGCCTCACGCCGTCAGGATGGGTGTTTACGCGCCGCGACAGTACTTATGGAAATATTGTTTTATCAATCGATGCGGCCGGTACAGTGTTCACTGCTTTTCGTCCTTACGGCTCTTCCGGCGTACAGGTTTACAAAAATGCAGGCACCGGATGGGTACAGCTTCCCTTATATCAATACGGCTATGTTTTTCAATATATACGTCTGAAGACGAACCGCGCGGGCGAGCTCCATATGCTTGCAGGAAGCCATGTCAGTACCACGCCTAATTATCTCTATGTTTTTGAAGTTTCCAAATTCAACGGAACTACCTGGCAGTCATTAGGCGGTCTCTTTAACACTCCCAATTTGACCTATTACAACGGCGACCCCGATCTTGCAATCGACACGGCCGACGTTCCGTATATCGCATACCCGAATACCTCTCAACAGCTTGCCAAGGTGCAAAAGTTTAATGCCGCCGGTAACAGCTGGGTTGACGTGGTTCCCGACGCGGCGGCTCCTACCCGCGTCATGAATCCGGAAATTCAATTCGCACCCGACGGCAGTCTGTACCTGTCTTATGGCGACCGGTCGGTAACAGCAGTAGCTAATGCAACTGTAAAGCGACTTTTAGGCTCGAGCTGGCAAACCGTGGGCGCCAGTTCCTTTACCAAATGGATGGGAGAGCATCCAACTCTCGCGGTACTTAACAACAGATTGCTGACCGCTTTCACAGATGGAGCCGCTTACGCCTACAAATACGACTGCGCGCAACCAGCCATTGTGTTATCGCAGCCGCGCGACACGGTCATCTGCTCCGGCGCCAGTATCATGTTTACCGCAACAGGAACCGGCGTTACTGCATACCGCTGGCAGTACAACAGCGGACAAGGATGGTACAACCTGCAACCCGGTGCTACTTATTCCGGCGTTAGTGACGATACCCTGCAGCTTACCAACATACCAGTCTCAATTGATGGTACGCGTTACCGCTGTGTGCTGGGCAATGCCTGCAACGGCACCAGCCTGAGCGACGTAGCTTTACTGCGCGTTGATGACGTGAACTGGCCGGCCCCATCTATTACTATTACAGCGGATAAAACAGCCGTTTGCGCAGGCGACCCTGTTACCTTCCAGGCAAGCGCCATAAATTTCGGCGTTCTTTACGCATTCGAGTGGAGCATTAACGGCACGCCCGTAGCAGGTGCCAACAACCCGGTGTTTACCACTACGACACTCGCACAGGGTGATGCGGTTACGTGCAAGCTGACACGTTCATCAGCCTGCGGACTTAACCCTGTAAGCGCAACAAGCAACTCCTTGAGTATCGATATCAATCCGACACAGTCGCCAACAGTAAGTATTTCTCCGTCGCCGGGAATTGTTATTACGACTGGCCAGGCAGTAACTTTCACCGCTACGGTAACGAATGGCGGACCAGCACCGCAATACCAATGGTACGTAAATGGCAATCCTGTTGGAGGTGCAACTTCATCCACTTACACCAACAGTGCACTGGCAAATGGGTTTACAGTTGCTGTACTTGTGAAACGTACCGATAGTTGCGCCTCGCCAAATACCGTGTTCTCCTCTGCAGCGCACATTGTGCAGTGGCCAGCCAATATAGAAGATGTTGCAGACCCTCACAATATCCTGATTTACCCGCAGCCAGCCCGCGATTTTGTCAGGATATCAAACCTTAACAATATAACTGCGGGCACCTATTCACTGCGGCTGTATGATATCATGGGGCGCCAGGTACATGAGGAAGCATTAACGATCGACAGCGGCACGTCAGCACATCAGACAACGTTGCCGGCATCTTTACCTGCCGGAACATACAGGCTTACCTTAACGGGGTCGGTGAAAGTGGCGGAAGCCACAGTGATCATTGCACGGTAAATAAGATGCTGAAAATGATAAATAATAAAGGCTGCCGGAAGGCAGCCTTTATTCAGTGCGGCAGAGGAGATTCGAACTCCCACGCCCATGACAGGCGCTACCACCTCAAAGTAGTGCGTCTACCAGTTTCGCCACCGCCGCATCTCTGAAGGATTGCAAAGGTAAGGTGCAAAACCAATATTTAAAAGTTAATCCCGCAACAAAAATTTAGACATATAATTACTTGCGCAGTATGATACGGAAAGTGGTTCCTTTGCCGACCTCACTGCTCTTCACATACAGGGAGCCATGGTGATATTTTTCAACTATTCGCTTGGACAGTGACAGACCCAGCCCCCAGCCACGCTTTTTAGTGGTGAATCCGGGATTGAATATTTTACCAACCTGGTGCTTGGGTATGCCTTTGCCATCATCAGAAATATCTACCAACACCTGGTCTTCCTGGTCTGTTACCCGGACGCCTATATTTCCTTTACCCGCCATTGCATCCAGGGCATTGCGCAGCAGGTTCTCTATCACCCAGTCAAACAGCGGACCACTCAACAGCACAGGTATATTCTCCTTGTCGCTATGCATGGTAATGGCCACCTTATTAGGAGCACGTTTTTGCATATACCCCACCATGTTGCGCAACCGCGCTACAAGGTCGTCCTGCTCCAGTTTAGGCGTACTGCCCACTTTGCCAAACCGGTCGGCCACCAGCTTAAGCCTGTCCAGGTCTTTTCG
>JAJNBR010000279.1 GCA_021156265.1 Flavipsychrobacter sp. | reverse complement strand
CTGGAGCTGGGAAGGCCCCGGAGGTTTCAAATCGAATATTCAGAACCCCATGATCGAGGATATTGGCGTAGACCAGAGGGGCGATTATTTCCTCACTGTTTCCAAATACGGGTGCACGGCCAGGACCAGCATCTACGTGCGTGTATCGGAAGAGATAAAATTCATTCTCTACCCCAACCCTAACGACGGCAGGTTTACCATAAAGGGCAATACCCTGAAAGACCAGCTGGTGAAAATGGAGGTGGTGGACATGGCCGGCAGGTCCATCTTCCGCGACGAAGTACAGACCTTCCGCAAGCATTTTAAGAAAGAGGTGAACACCGAAGGACGGCTGGTCAACGGCTCGTATATACTCCGGCTGAATGTGGAAGGCAAGGAACGCGACGTACGCTTTGCCGTGGGGCAGTAGAAATTGCGTATTTCCGCGCTAAATGCTTAACTTGAAGGGTTTAAATAGCATAAATGAAGCGATTTCTACCCTTAAGTGTATTTGTGGTATTGCCATGGCTGTTGCAGGCCGCCCCTGCAGCCCGTGATAAAAAAATACCAGCAGCGCCTTTGTCGTTCATCGAGAACAAGGGACAGATAACCGGCGGAGATAAAAAACCCCGTACAGATGTAGACCTGAAACTGAAGTCGCGCGGTATGAGCATCTTCATAGGCGATGCGCAGGTGCACTATGTGTGGCGGAGGCAAGTGAACGCGGCGCCCGTAATAAATCCGGCACCGCTGCGCGAAGAGCGGGTAAAACCAACGTTTGAAACTTACCGCCTGGATGTGGAACTGGTGGGCGCGAATAAAGATGCGGAGATCGTAAAAGAAGAGCAGCGCGCCTATTACGAAAACTACTATCCCAAAGGCATTACCGCTCATACCTACGGCAAGGTTACTTATAAGAATGTTTACCCCAATATAGACTGGGTACTGTATGCCGGCAACAACGAGCTGAAATACGATTTCGTAGTAAGGCCCGGCGGTAAAGCCAGCGACATCAGGATGCGCTACAAAGGCGCTACTGCGCTGAGCATGAAGGATGGCGCAGTAACCGCACGCACTCCATTGGGCAGCCTCACCGAAAAAAAACCATACAGCTACGATGCGGTGACCAAAAAGGAAGTTCCATCTTCTTTCATTTTAAAGAACAACGAGCTGCGCTTTGCTGTGGCTGCATCCGAGAACACGATAGTGATAGACCCCGTGCTGGCATGGGGCACTTACTACGGCGAAGAGGGCCAGGAAGACTATGCCGAAGGAGTAGCTACTGATGCCTCAGGCAATGTGTACATGGCAGGTTATACCTATAGCGATGACTATATCGCATTCAACTCACCATTCATGACAATGAAAGGTCTTGTAGACGCTTTCGTAGTGAAGTTTGATAAAGACGGCAACAGGCAATGGGGCCTGTATTATGGTGACGGCGGTGACGAGTTTTGCTATGATGTGGTGACCAATAAAAAAACAGGCGATATATTCATTTGCGGCGATACTGACAGTCCCGGCGGGCTGGGCTACCCTAATTGGGTACACCAGGAATGGAATGGGTCTGCCCCCGGAAAAGATGCTTTTATTGCGCGTTTCAACAGCAGCGGCGATTGGATCTGGGGCAGCTTTTATGGCGGCACTGGCGACGAGACCGCACAAAGGATGGCGGTAGACGAATTTGGTGAAGTGTACATGACCGGCATGACCCGCAGCAATAACAATATCCATAAGGCGCCGGGCTTTAAAAGCGTTTACGGCGGCGGTTTTTCAGATGCCTATGTAGCTAAGTTCAGCACATCTGGTACGGTGGTATGGGCTACCTACCTCGGTGGCTGGCTCGATGATGCGGGCTGGTCGGTAGCGGTTGACTCTAACAACAACGCTTTTGTAGCAGGCGAAACCTTCTCGATAGATTTTTATTGCACACCCGATGCAGAGCTGGATACGATCATCCCGCATGATCCTCCCCCGGCTGTCATAGTCGATCCCTACAACGCCTTCATCACCAAATTCTCACCTCCCGGCACTCTGTTGTACAGCTCTATGTACGAGGGTTGGGACAGCATCTATGGATATTCACGCCCCTTCGACCTGGCAACCGATAGTAAAGGCAATGTGTTCATGGCTACGGGCAAGATCGTCAAGTTCGACAACGGCGGTAAATACCAGTGGACAACAGGCAAGAGTGGCTACCGCCTGCGTATAGACAATGAGGACAATATCTACGCCGCCGGTATCGCTTACGATTCTTCAGGCTTTTCAACTCCCGGCAGCCAGCAGCCCAATTTTGCGGGTGGATGGGATGGCTTCATACTGAAATACGACCCCGCAGGAAATAAGACCTGGGGTACTTACTACGGCGGTATCAACAACGATAGAATAAAAGGTCTGGCGCTTGACAGCAGGAACAAACTGTTTGTGTGTGGTAATACGAACAGCCCCGGTGGTGTTACTACTGCCGGTACCCATAAGCCTACGTGGACGGACATCAATTTCGCCAATACGCAGGCCTTCATCTCCAAATGGCATGACACCATCGCCACCATCGATCCGTTTACCGATACCATTATTTGTCCACCCGATACCATCAGCATTGCCTACACAGCCGAAGTGATATTTGGCGCTACTAACACATTCACCTTACAGCTTTCTGATGCTAACGGCAGCTTTGCAGCGCCGGTCAACATAGGCTCGTTCACTTCCAACAACAGCGGCATTATACAGGGCGCAATACCTGCTACCACGCTGCCGGGCAATGGCTACCGCGTGCGCATCGTATCTACGTCGCCGGTGTATGTGAGCAAAGACAACGGTAAGAACATACGCATACTGGAGCGACCAAAACCAACGATAAGCGGCATCTTCCAGGCATGCACCAACGACTCTATAGGCTTTATGGCAACCAGCACCGTGCCGGGCGTAACATTTACCTGGAGCGTACCTGAAGGCACCATACAGGTAGGACCATCGGTAGTACGCACACATGTTACCGACAACCAGGCAGGACGCTATGTAGTGAGTGTAAGCAACGATGGCTGCATCAGCCGCGACAGTGTCGAGGTGGTCATCCATCCGCGTCCGTACGTGGTAAAGCTGATGCACAATGGCCCTATATGCGACGGCAACACACTAACCATGGATGTAGACGGCAGCATGACTGATGTGACCTACAAATGGGTGGGACCAAAAGACTATGTTTCTACTGATAAAGCCCCAATCATTACCGAAGCTAAAGCAGGACAGCACTCGGGACGTTACTATGTATTCATGACCTCGAACAAAGGATGTGTATCAGACTCGAACAGCGTTTATGCAGAAGTGATAAAACTGGAAGCCAGCATCAAAAGCGTACCGCTGAGAACACCGGGCGATACCATCAAACTGGAAGGCTGGGCCAACATGGACGGCGTAACCTGGAGCTGGAGCGGCCCTGACAGTTTCAGATCAACCGTACAGAACCCAATCATCGAGGATATCACTGCAAAACAGCGTGGCGATTACTTCCTTACCGTATCGAAGTATGGCTGCACAGCGACAACCAGTACCAACGTGCACCTGATCGAGGAAATATTTTTTACGCTCTTCCCCAACCCGAACGACGGTAACTTTACCATAAAGGGAAATACCCTTGCAGACCAGACCATCAACATGTCGATCACCGACGCTGTGGGAAAGACGCTTTACAAAGACCAGGTAACGACCTTCCGGAAACACTTTACAAAAACTATTTCATTGCCCATTGCGCTGCCGGCAGGTGTGTACATACTACGCATGAATGTAGCAGACAAGCCGGGCGATGTGAAATTCGTGATAATGACGTATCTCCAGCTCTACAGCGCCATAGTTATTGTAATAGTACCCGTCGGTATCGTTGGCGAAGAACGAGAGGTAGCCGTCTTGTTGCACCTCTATCCTGCATCCCGTGCCGATCTTGAAGGCAGTATTTACATCATCATTGTAGCAGCCGCAAAGTGCTAAACATTTTACGCCGCGCACGCGCAATCCTGCTATCCAGGCCAGCGGGTTGAAAAATCCCTCCGGCGAGCTCTTAAAGATCAGGTCTTTCCATCGCTGGCTCTTATCGCAGGCAAACTCTATTACTTGTCCTGCCGCTACCGGCAGCTTGAAGCCCGAGAACGGCTCGCTTGAATCGATGGTTACTTTAATTACTTCCGTCATAGTAATTCAGTTTTTATTCTATTTCTTGATGCTTTCCTTTTTTGCTTTCACAACAGGCACATCTGCCATCTTCATAGCCTCTACTGCAAGCGGTTGTTTTACATCTGCACCATACCAGTTGTAGAGGAAACTACGGCCATTCTCATACAGCACCCCGCGTACTACCGTTTTCAGCATTTGCAGGTCGGGCTCTGTATTCATACTACGCTGTGTTCCGTTCACGCCTGGCAGCAACGCGCCACTTCCGTGTTCCTGGTCGTATGCCCTTTCGGCAACCGGCAACCAGCGCATCAGTGTGCTTTCCAGCGCAGGGCGCAGACTGCAGTCTTCAGCCAGTTGCACCGGGTTAACCAGCCCGTCAAAATCGCTGCCAATACTAATATACTTCCATGTATCTGTCAAGCCCATACGTTTGCCAACTGCCAATATGTGGACGATATTAAAACACAATGCCAACGGCTGGCGTGTGTCCTTACCGGGTATTAACGCTTCCTCAGCAGTTTTGGTATCAACCAGTGCCGTATCGGTATCGGTACCTCTGCCAAACAGCCAGTTGTACTCATTGACACTCAAATATTCAGCGTGCTCGCCGCTCAGCAGTTTGCCCAGCCTGCTTTCAAAGCCAAGTATGCGCACATCGAGGCTTACGCCTATCATGCCTTTACTTTCTATCACCTCCTCAATATCCTCGTCCATGAGGTTAATGCTCCACGGATTGAAATGGTATTTGTCTTTGACAATTATACTGCCATAGGTACCGCAGTGTTTTGGCTCAGTTACCACCTCATTCACTTTTACGCCTTCTTTTACTGCCGGCGCTGCATGAGCTTTGGCCAGCTTCCATTCAGCAAGGGTGTAACCGGTAACGCCTACATGCGATGCAATAATCGGGTGTGTATAACCATTCTGCCTGCGGTAGTCATAAAAATCCATACGCGATTTCAGGCTCATGTGCTTGGTGTCTATTAACACCGGCGTGGACTTGCCATCTGCTTTCATTTCATAAGCAGCGGTAATGAAGTCTTTACCTTCCTGCTCCAGTCCATAACCTTGCGGGAAGAAAGATGCGTGGTTGAGCATCTTCATCCCGAAGGCATGGTTGGCCAGCAGTTGCTGGTCTATATGTGTGAGGTGTGTGAGCGTAACGTACAAAAGATCGAGGTTCTCTTTCCAGAGCGCGGCGTGCAGGCGCTTTAAGCTTTCTGCAGAGCGGGCTGCAGGCGCAGAGAGCGGACTGCAGAAGTCTTTCCAGAGTGCATCGTCGTTAGCGCCGGCTGTGCCAACATCGGACCAGCCTTTCTTAGCAACCAGGTCGCGACAAAGGTTGTGACCGCCTTCTATGCCTAGTGCAAAGATGATATCGTTATCACCGATGGCTTG
>JAJNBR010000278.1 GCA_021156265.1 Flavipsychrobacter sp. | reverse complement strand
ATTCCTAACACGCTTTTTCTCGGCGTAAAGTTGAATCAGGAGCAGAGCAAACTGGAAGCTCACGCCTGGGTATCGTGTGATGATAAGATATTTATAGGAGGGGAGCAAAGCAAGACATTCAAAGTTGTGGCCTGCTTTTCAAAATGGTAACGGTTGCTCAATCCCGGAAATGAATGCTTATTTTTGGAAATAGGTACCTGTTGACTACTGCATGTTTCGAAATATTTATGACCGCAAACAAAAAGTATCCTCTTTCCTGTCGGACAGTTGGAAGGGCTTTGTATTGGTCTGGAACTCGGCCAGGCGACTAACGCTGGTCAACCTGGGATTATTTATATTGTTGGCCGTGGTACCATTGCTTTCGTTTATGGTGCTTAAGGCACTGATCGATGGCATTATTTCGACTGGCACTGTTGAAATGGATTGGGCCACTAAATACCTACTGCTTTTTGCCGGCCTGCAGTTGTTGAGCATCATCATCGGGCAATTCTCTACGTACTACATGGCGCTGCAGGAGCAGGTTATCTCTGACGATATAGCTGGAAAAGTATTGAACAAAGCTATAGAGCTGGATATGGAGTACTATGAAAATCCGGCGTTTTACGATGAGCTGCATATGGTGCAGCAACAGTCCTTGTTCAGGCCCGCGCAACTTATGGCCACTAGCCAGGCCATCATTCAGAACCTGGTTACGATAGTTTTGTTTGGAGGTTTTCTCACGATGGTGCATTGGAGTATCCCCATTTTACTGATTTGTTTGAGTTTGCCCCTGGCAGCGAGTAAGGTGATGCACGGATACAGGCAATACCTGCTTGATAAGAGTACAGTACCTATTCACCGTAAGGCAGTTAATCTTTTTCAAAGCCTGACAACAGATACCTATGCCAAGGAAGTGCGGGTATTTAACTTCGGAGCTCATTTCATCCGACAATTTCTCCACATTCATCAGTTCATATTTAACAAGAAAAGGCAACTGCATAACCAGTTTTTGAAGCAGGGTATACTGGTCCAGTCGATCGAAGTGATATTTACGGTTACCATCTATTATATACTTATATCGAGTGTTATCACAGGTGCAATAACTGTTGGTGGCCTGGTGGTCTATTTCCAGGTTTTTCAAAGGTTGCAAGGAGCGATAAATAGTCTTTTTCAATCGGGTATCACTGTATTTCAAAATCAATTGTACATCCGTCAGATACTTAACTACCTGGCAACGACTCCAAAGCTGAATAGAAAA
Organism: Flavipsychrobacter sp.; assembly: GCA_021156265.1. GTDB lineage: Bacteria > Bacteroidota > Bacteroidia > Chitinophagales > Chitinophagaceae > Polluticoccus. Next base: position 2,777 of record JAJNBR010000278.1, on the reverse strand, counting down.
ACTATAGCATTACCAATGCCTAAGTTGTCAAAAGGTATTGAGATAAAAAACCTCGATTTCACATATCCCGGAACCACTAACCAGGTTTTACACGATATCAGCATGCAGTTGAAGCCCGGCCATATTACCGCAATCGTAGGCGAGAATGGATCCGGAAAATCTACTTTGATCAAGTTGCTTTGTCAGCTTTATGCCGTTGAAGATGGCCACATGTTTGTTGATGGCGTAGAGATCAATGACATTAGCCGTGATGAATTTCGAAACAGCACTACCGCTATTTTCCAGGACTTCGGACGCTATTATCTTACAGTTGAGGAAAATATAAGTCTGGGCGATGAACACATGTCCGAAGAGCGGTTGAAAGCAGCAGCATTAAAATCGGGTGCGGACAGCTTTATAGCATCACTTTCCGACGGGTACAAAACTGTGCTCGGACGCGTTTTTAGACGCGGGGCGCAACTAAGTGGCGGGCAGTGGCAAAAGCTGGCGCTTGCACGCGGGTTTTATAAAAACAGCAGCATTATTATACTTGATGAACCAACCAGTGCGATGGACCCTGTAGCGGAGTACACCGTGTTTCAGCATCTGAAAAAAGATATTGGCGAAAAGATTGTCATACTGATCACACACAGGCTTTACAACCTGAAGATCGCAGACCATATTTATGTGATGCGTGACGGCAAGGTGGTAGAAGATGGCTCGTTTGACACACTGTTGAAAAGCGACGGCGCCTTTGCAGCTATTTACGAAAAGCAGGCTATATGATTTCGATAGATCACATTGCTAAGACTTATAGTCCGGAGATAGCATTGCTGGTGTTGGTTTGTCGCGTTGAGCAGAAAACAAACGCGAATGAATCTCTCACAACTTATATAGCAAAGAATCCGATCGACTGGAAGTTGTTTGCAAACATTGTAGCTGCGCATCAGCTAAGACCTGTAGTTTATAAAGTGCTGTCAGAACTTGCAGCAGACGTTGATGCCGGATTTATGTCTAAGCTCAGGATCGAGAGTTTAAGGATCGCTTCAGGTAACTTGGTGAAGCTTGATGTATTGACAAAGCTTCATACAGCGCTTAACGAGTACGGTGTTGTCAATATCCCCTACAAGGGTGTATTGCTTAGCCATCTTATTTATCATGACTTCGTGAGCCGCGAAACTGCGGATATTGATTTCCTTATTAATCCTAACGACTTTAGCCTGGCCAACCAGGTATTGCTTGATAATGGCTATAACCCGCAGTATTTCTTTCGTCCTGACTTAGAGAAACGGTTTGTGGAAGTGGAAAGCGAAATGCTTTTCCTGAAAGACACACACAATATACCACTGAAGGTGGAGATACATTGGGATGTTACACACCGGATGATGAACGTTCCAATTGACTTTCGGCAGTTATTCGATAACTCCGAAATTAATCAGGTTTTGGACAAGCAGGTGCGGATGCTGGCTGCCGAAGACTTGCTGGTAGTGCTGCTAATACACCATGGGGTGAATGATGTGTGGCGTAGCCTGCGCCATGTTGTTGATCTGGCCGCTCTTCTAAATAACGACGCCAGCTTACTGAACCCAGAAGTAGAGGAACGTTTGAGACAAACAGGCCTGCTGAAAACTTCTGCCATCGGCACGCAGCTGTGTTACGATCTCTTTGGTGTCGGCGCTACATCGCCAATAAGTCAAACGAATAGTTACCGGTCGGTGCTGCATAACCTGTTAACGTTTCCTGCGCTGAAAAAACAAAAGCTGTCGGTTGAAAATATACGTCAGCAATTTTTGTTGAGAGATAACTTCAAAGATCAACTACTTCTTGCTTTCTCTTATGCCAGGGCGGCCTTTACACCCAATCTCCGAGACGTTGAAACGTTGGCATTGCCTCGTCGTTTGTATTTCCTGTACTATCTGCTCAAGCCATTTCTGCTCTTTGCCCGCAGGAGATGAGTACTAGCGCGCCAGCCACACGTCGGTTTCTTTACCTTGCTCCACCGTAAAGGCAAGCTCCAGGTGGTACCCGTAGAGCATGTAAGTAAGCCGGTAGTTACCGGGTTTCAATTCCACTTTTTGTACATCGAGGCCGACGGGAAAAATGTCTTTCATTGGGCTATTGTCCCTGGCGGCGGCTTCATAAATAGCGATATGGTTGACGCGGCTGATGTTCAGTAGTACCGCATATCCGTTTTTATTCTCCGGTTCCGACCTTATTTTCGAATTCTTGCTAAAGACCACAGCCTCTTCGGGCGCGGTAGTCACAATGCGTCCTGCTTTCAAAGTATCAAGTGCCACCGGTTCTGTTTTGATTATTGCAGGTGGTGGGGTGTTAGCCTTGGGTTTTGCGGTGGGCAGAGGCACATATGCCGGTTTTACAGGCTTGTTGCTAGCCGCTGCTTCGGTTTTTTTTGGCGGTAGTATCTTGCGGTAGGCTTGTACTATGTGCCCGATGGCATAGCGGATATTTTCTTCGTTCTTTACCGGTAAAAATTCGCCGAGGCAGCCGTAGTCATCCCTGAATTGCTCGTTGGTATTTACCTGCAGTACGTACGGTGCAAACTTTAATTTCTTCCTGAGCTCTTTCATTTTGGCGCAGGCATCTGCGCTGCAATCCATGCTGCCGTCGGTGACGATGATAACATTGTATATGTATGGATCGTTGGCTACAACGTCATAGCTATTAGCTTCGCTGATGGCAAAGCCGAGCGGCGCCTGGCCCCTGGGCCGGACGTCACTGAGGCGCAATTTCATCTGGGCGCGTGTATCCCTACTGAACATTACCTCGCGTTTGGAGTC
>JAJNBR010000277.1 GCA_021156265.1 Flavipsychrobacter sp. | reverse complement strand
CTCTACATCCATGGACGTGGTTAGCGATTATGATAAGGCAGCCAGGTTTTCAGAATACCGCACGTACTCAATAGAAGCTTTTAGAGCGCCTGATGACGTAAGCCCGATGAACAGGGAACGTGTTGTTGACGCCATAAGATCAGAGATGAGCGATAAGGGATTTATTGAAACTGATTCTCCCGATATGCTGGTGCATGTAGCCGTCATTTTCCAGGGGCTGGACTCAGCAACTGCTGTTGCTGACTACTATGGCTACGGAGGCAGGTACAGGCCCTACGTGTGGGGAAATGGCCTGGGCCTTACCAATTACACAACGTACAGTGTGGAAAACTACATAGACGGTTCCCTCATCATTGATATTGCAGACGCGCAAACGCGGAAGCTGCTGTGGGAGGGTATCGGGAACGAAGAGATCTACCAGGAAAACCGTGATCCGGTGACAGAGATACCTGCCGCCGTCAAAAAGATCATGAAGAGCTTTCCGCCGGGTAAGTAAACCGGGTAGCAGGGTATGTAACTGCCGGCGGAGATTATTATTGTGCCGGTAATAAATGATTTCTTGCTACGTTTGAGTGTGAAAGTATTGTAGCTATGAGATTATTGATCGCCCTGTCAGCACTGGTTCTATTCAGTCCGGCCTTATTTGCCCGGCAATCCGGAGAGATTGCATCTGCACCTGTCCGCAGACTTGCGTTTAAGGTATACAACCTTACTACCATCCGCCCCCCGGTAAAAACCGGTAATTACAGCTTGGTACACGAGTTCCAGGAACATGACTATCTGCAGCCAACAGTAGCTTTACGTATCGAAAACAAGAGAAGGAATTTTCACGAGATCGAGTTGTCGGAGTTTTCCATCAGCCAGAAGCGTGACGCTTATGTGCGGTACGGACCATATACTAATGTTCCTGTTACAACTGCAGGCACACAGGTTACCACTACGTCACTCGCGGTGCGCTACGAATACACCCGTCCGTTCTTGAAAAAGAAAGATGCCGCGTTGGTGCCAGCAATCGGTGTTGCCGGCAGCTTGTTTTACGAGCGGTTTAAAACTACACCTTATACAACCAATGTACTTCCGGTTACCGAAACAACGACGGGCATGCGAGGTTTTATCGTTCCCCGGCTTAACTGGTACGCGGGCAAGCGCCTGTTCTTCGATTTGAATGTGCCTGTGTGCCTTCTTCATGCAGGATACCAACAAAGTAACCAGCAAAATCCTACCGTGCCTGAGCAGCTTCAGAAAATGGGATTGATCAAATTTGATCTTTTGCCGGATTATTACTCGCTACGCATAGGCGCAGGCTGGAGGTTCTGACCTTTCCTGATCATTGTGCGGTTGGCGATGGTTTTGGCGTGAAGCGCCGGCTTGCTCTTTTTCCTCCGTCCCCACCATATCAACGTACCGGTTATTGGCATCGATGCGATGATGAGGCTGGCAAAGAACGCCAGCAGTTTACCGGGTAATCCCAGCACAGCACCAACGTGTATGTCGTAGTTCATACGCATGAGTTTGTCGCCGCCTTTTGCATCTTTGAAACGACCCCAGACGTGATTTACACTCAACTCACGCAAGCTATTCTGGTCGAAATAGCGATAGTCTGTTTTCCAGTAGGTTGTCGGGTCGGGGTTTATATTCACTGCTATCGACGATGAATCGGTTTCCGGTATATGTACTTCCATGGTGCCGTTGGCAGGTACATCTTTTTGCAGCTGCAGCCAGATGCGGTCTATGGCGGGTAGTTGTGTGGTCGCCATTACTGCATCCTTCGACGCGGGCTCTTTGTATTTGATCATGGTTCGTCCGCCTGTAATAGCGCCGTAATATGCTTTTTTGAACCATTCAAATCCCCATACAGATCCGGTAACGGCAAATACTATGGCCAGCGAGGCTACGTAAAAACCCAGCACGTTGTGCATGTCATAATTTTTACGGCGCCATTTGGCATTCAGTTTTATACTGAATCTTTGCTTTCGACCCGCTTTGTTCCGCGGCCACCAGAGTACGATGCCACTGATCACCATCGTCAGGAAAACCAAAGTAGCGCTGGCTACAACCACATGACCGAGGTCGTGCGGCAGCCAGAGGTAAAAATGCCCGTCCAGAACAAAGCGGAAAAAGGTTTTGTATTCATTGCGCACTTTTAGTACCTCACCGGTATATTGGTTCACGTACACGAAGTAGTAGTAATTTCCTGCTTTGGGTCCGCTATAGAATATCGCCTTTGCTGCGTGTGTTTCACCCTGGTACATTACAGCGTGTATATGCTTGCCGGGCAATGCCTGCTCGGCTATGTGCTGTATCTGAGACGGATGCAGAAACTGTTTGTCCTGTTTTGCTACAAATCTGTACGGTTGTGTGGCATTTTGTATCTCATCCTTGAAGGCATAGAGGCAACCGGTGATGGCCACAATAAAAACGATCAGCCCCGACGAGAGCCCAAGGAAGAGGTGCGCTTTGCCTATTATTTTTCTTGCTGTCATTTTTTACCGCCGCAAAATTAGAGGGAGGTCATAAGCTTCATTATCACAATCGGGAAAAAGTTCTTTTGCTACAGGAATATAAATTTGCTGAATGCGAGCCGCGCGGCTTCATTTTTTATAGCGATATTTAATTATGCAAGGTCCCTTATTCCAGTTTGTATACCTCATCCTGGCCATAATAGGTCTGGTGATGATAGCTAACAGGCTTAAGATCGCCTACCCGATAGTCCTGGTATTGGGTGGATTGCTGTTCAGTTTCACCGTCAGGTTCCCGAAAGTTATCATCGAACCGGAATACGTTTTTTTTATTTTTCTTCCACCCCTGCTTTACGAAGCAGCCTGGCAAACATCCTGGAAGGAGTTCTGGCGATGGCGGCGCATCATTACCGGTTTTGCTTTTCCTATAGTCATCATTACTTCCTGCGTCATAGCGTTTGCATCGCGGGCCATCATCCCCGGCTTTACGCTGGCGCTGGGCTTTCTGCTGGGTGGCATTATATCGCCGCCCGATGCTATTTCCGCCACTACGGTTATGAAAACGGTAAAGGTGCCGAAGTCAATGATGAGCATTATAGAAGGGGAAAGCCTGCTCAACGATGCTTCTTCGCTTATTGTATTTCGTTTCGCGCTGGCAGCGGTCATTACCGGCCAGTTCCATTTTGGTGAAGCCGTTGGTAGTTTCGCGCTGGTTATTGTGATGGGGGCTTTGATCGGCATTGCCATCGGTTATTTTTTCTACCTAATACACCGCTTCCTGCCCACCACAACCTCAATGGATATTATCCTGACACTGATCACACCCTATTGCATGTACTATGTGGCAGAAAAACTTCATTTTTCAGGTGTGCTCGCCGTGGTTTGCGGCGGACTGCTTTTGTCGGGCAAGCGCCAAACGATATTGAGTTACCGTAGCCGGATAGAGGCAACCAGTGTCTGGGGCAGTATGGTGTTTCTATTGAATGGTTTGGTCTTCCTGCTTATCGGCATGCAGCTACCGTCTATAGTAAACCAGCTCGACATCAGTCTTATGCGCGCAATAGGCTATGGACTGGCTATATCAGGCATACTGGTGCTGACACGTTTTGCCTGCACATTCGGGTCTGCTGCGTTCACGAAGTTTATGAGCATGTTCGTAACCGTAGCCGATGCGAACCCCGGGTGGAAGGGACCTTTGATATTGGCATGGGCGGGTATGCGCGGCGTGGTATCGCTGGCTGCGGCACTGGCTATACCGCTGGTTGTAAGTAACGGAGAACCTTTCCCATTCCGCGATCTTATTCTGTTCATCACTTTTATCGTGATACTGGTAACACTGGTATTGCAGGGGCTCACCCTGCCCTGGCTCATCCGCCTGGTGAAACCGGAGGACAAGTTTGCCACCATACCGGAAGAGAAACAGGAGCTCATCATCCAGCGGCAACTGGCAAAGCGTTCTGTACAGCACCTGGAAGAAAGACACGGTACAGAGTGTTATGCCAATGAACACCTCGCCAGTCTTTACAATCGCCTGCGTGTCGACATTGGCTTGTTGAAACTGGAG
>JAJNBR010000276.1 GCA_021156265.1 Flavipsychrobacter sp. | reverse complement strand
ACTAAACAGTGCTGACGTTCTTGAAAAAAAAATCTAAAAGATATGCACAAAGAATGTGCTGGCCAGACATATATGTTGCACAATAGTTACACTCGTGATCATCGGTCCCAGTTACGCGCCTGCGCAAAACAAAACCTCAGATGATGGCAGTTTGTTCAACGATAGCCATTTTCATCTTACCAATTATATCCAGGAAGGAATTACCGCAGAAAGGCTCCTCGAACTAATGGGTTCAAAAGTAGGACGTTCGACCCTCTTCGGTATCCCCCTGCAACAACAATGGTCGTATCAGAATTCAGGTATGTTTAGCCCATCTTACTACCTGGAATCAGATGCGCCATTGTACTATTACTCCTTCACTGATGCATATATAGCTATGCAGTACAGGAGCCTTTCCAGGGAGCAGCAGGCGCGGTTCGACCCGATGATCACGGGATTTAACCCGGCAGATATGTATGCCGCCAAACATATCGAACGCGTTTTAAGAACTTTTCCCGGTGTGTTCACCGGTATTGGTGAGTTTACCATACACAAAGAATTTGTCTCGCCCAAAGTATCGGGCGAAGTTGCAAGTCTTACTAACCCTGCAGTAGATAGCATATTTGATTTTGCCGGTGAGGTCGGACTGGTGGTACTCATTCATAATGATATGGACATGCCTATGTCAAAAGGCAAAGTAGCGCCGGTTTATCTTGACCAAATGAAAAACCTGCTCAAAAGGCATAACGGTACCACCATTATATGGGCGCACATTGGCCTTGGACGGATCGTTCACCCCGTTGGATACGGTTCGCCGCCTTCGAGAGAACATTCGCCAACACACATAGACATTGTCAACGAAATTTTAAGTGATCCCGGCATGTCACACGTGTACTTTGATATCTCGTGGGACGAAGTTGCAAAATATATTATCAGAACGCCCGAGACAGTGACTGCCGTGGCGAAATTGATAGAAAAGTACCCTGACCGTTTTTTGTTCGGCACAGATGTAGTGGCACCGAAAGATCAGGAATCGTACCTGGCGGTGCACAAAATGTACACGCCGTTGTGGAATGCACTTACTCCTCAAACAAGCGAAAAGGTCAGGACAGGAAACTATAAGCGGATCTTCGACGAAGGACGCAGGAAAGTGCGTGCCTGGGAAAACGCCCATGTAAGGCAATAATGCTGCCTGACGGCAGCGCCTGACCTATTACTTAATCACAAAGACACCATCATGAGCAAGTACCTATTATCCTTTTTACTGTTTGCTATTGCAATAGCAGGCCGTTCATCAGCGCAGCTTTCGTTAGATCCCACTTTGATTGACACGCTTGCCAAACATGTACCCGGAAGCGGATTTCCCCTTGTTAAATCTAAAATAGGTACTCTTGAATTTAGTCCCTATGTTTCGCTACGTTATCTAAACCAGATGGCCACCGATGATAATTATGTAGATGATTTTGGCAGACCAAAATCTGTTGATCTGCGCAACGATTTTCAGATGCACAAGATCATGTTATATTTCAGGGGATGGCTATTTGACCCTAAGCTGCGGTGGGTTGTGAATGGCTGGTGTTCTAATGCCAACATGGGGCAAACCTCCCAGACCTTTTTTATAGGTAGCCTTCAATACGACATTAATAAATGGTTTGGGGTAGGGGCCGGCACCCAGGGGATTCCGGGCGTCCGTTCAATTTATTATAATTGGCCTAACTGGCTGCGCGTAGATTGCCGACCGATAGCAGAAGAATTTTTTAGACCATCGTATACTTTTGGCATTTGGATTCAAGGCGAACTGGCCCCCGGACTTAACTATAAATCAATGCTGGCGAATAATCTGAGCGGACTTGGTATTGACGCAGGGCAGTTGGACGGCGGCTTTGATACGTGGGGATCGAGCGTTTGGTGGACAACTAACGAGTTTGGTAAGCTGGGTCCTTATGGTGATTTCGAGCATCATCGTAAGCCTGCTACCATTTTAGGGGCCGGCTTTACAAGAAGTAATGAAACCCGGCAATCGCAGCCTGGTACCGAGGATCCGGAGAATACACAGATCAGGATCTCTGACGGTACGGGTATCTTTGCTCATGACGCTTTTGCTGATAGTTCACAGATCACAGCTGCTAAATATGAGATGCTTTCCGTAAATGGCGGTATCAAATTCCGTGGATTTTCTTTAGACGCTGAATATTACACCAGGTGGATAAACAAGATCGAATATGAGGGTAATGCGCCGCCATCCAGCCTTTTTGACAATGGCTTTTCCATGCAAGCATCGGGCATGATCATAAAACGGACACTGCAGCTTTATGCTATTGGATCTTATATAAATGGCGAGTATGGATATCCATATGACATAATAATCGGAGCAAACTGGTACGTCTTAAAGAACCGCATACTGCGATTCAATGGGGAAGTGATATTTCCACACGAATCACCCGTGGGCTATCTGGCCTATCCAACGGTTGTTGGGTCAAACGGAACTGTACTAATGCTTAACCTGGAATTGAATTTTTAACCTTGAATACCTTGAACAATTAAACCGTGGACACGAAGCAAAAGAACGATAAGCTACAGTCTGTTTTGCAGCGGTACGACACCTACTACAATGCTCTTGGCATTAAGGGCAATACGTACCTGACGATCAACGTAGCTTTCCTCGGTGGGTTAATGACCGGCTATTTTACTTCAGACAAAGTCGGGCAGGAGTTATCGCTGGTTGTGCTGGCTACGCTTGGATGCAACTTTGCTACCATCATCAATATACTTATCGCGCTGCAACCATTCGTGGACAGAAAGGATGAAAGCGGCAAGAAAGATTCTATTTTTTCTGTTGTCATAGGCGGAAAGCATCCGGACTATAACGGAGAATTATGGAACGATATGGATGACGAGAAATGGAACCAGGATCTTAAGACCCAGGCGGCCTTGTACTCGCGCGGTATGAGGCGCAAGTTTGATGCACTATCGCGGGCAACATGGTTGCTGGGTGTGCAGGTGCTGGGAGTAGTAATTTTTGCAGTTGCCATTTTAATCAACAAATCGGGCATCTTGAATTGAGACCACCTTAAGGTGGTTGTGTATCAACAGACCTGAACATTTAACGTAATCAACCCTGAGAAATTAAACCGTGAATACCACACAAAAGAACGAAAAACTACAGTTTATTGTGCAGCGTTATGATGGCTATTACAACTCCATCGGCTTGCGGGGAAACATGTATCTGGTAGTTAATGCCGCTACGTTAACCGGGCTCATGGCGGGATACTGTACGTCAGGCCCTGCCTATGTTGGTGGTGGCACATCGCTTCTCGTAATTTTTACTTTGATCTGCAATTTTGCCTCTATAACCTACACATTGATGGCATTAAGGCCGATTGTCGGTGATGAGCTGAGCACCCTTGAGTATACCTCCGTTTTCTTTGGCGTTATTGGCCGTAATCATGTGGAGAATTATGAAGAGCTTTGGGATAGCATAGATGATAAAAAAGGAAATCAGGATATGCAACCGCAGGCGGCTCTGTTTTCCCGGGGTATGGAACGTAAATTTAATGCGCTCACCAGCGCAGGCAGGCTCATCGGGACACAGGTGGTTTTTGTAATAATTTTTGTGTTAGATATTCTAAGCAAGGCGTCTGGAATTTTGAAGTAAAAAATACCAAACCGGCAGTGGTGACAAAGGTAGAGTTGAAAAAAAATGATGGAACACCAGGAAAATAAGCTTTTGAATTTTGAGCATAATTGCTAATTTGTGCAACGGGCAGTAAAGACAGGATATTATTTGCAGGATTGTTGTATAACTATTGGCAAGAAATCCGAATAGCATGATACAAACGGGGTCACATTAGCGTAACTTTATACTACTTGCCTGGAGAGAGAACAAGACAGGTGCCGCATGACAAAGGTGCCACATTTGCTAACATTTAGCATATAAGGAGGAAAATATGAACCCGCTTAACCGCACCGGCCAAAATACTTTGGTCATGACATTGGTACCCGCATTAGGGTACATTTGTTGCCTGATAACTCATCTGGGCGATCTATTC
>JAJNBR010000037.1 GCA_021156265.1 Flavipsychrobacter sp. | reverse complement strand
GCAAATCGGCGGAAGCGCTACGTCTGGCGGGATCTGTTACAGTAGTACGGTGACCTGTGGCACCGTATTCTGCCCAACCTATTTCCGTGTTTTTCCTTTTTATACATCCGATAAAAAACTTTAATTTTACACTTTCCGCTATAGCACTGCTTTTCAAAGAACAACTCAATACTATCCGGTATTGACTATAGCAAATATACTTGTGTTTAATGAAAAATAAAAATACCGCTGCGGGAGTGTCCTTCAGCGCTTACCAAAAGTTTGCTATAGCCATCCTGGCGATAACCCAGTTCACTGTTGTGCTGGATTTTATGGTCATGTCGCCATTGGGCGATATGCTGATCAAATCCTTGAGCCTCACGCCGTCTCAATTTGGTTTTGCGGTGTCGGCCTATGCTTTCAGCGCCGGGGCAGCAGGTTTGCTGACGGCAGGCTTTGCAGATAAGTATGACAGGAAAAAGCTGTTGCTGTTCTTCTACTGCGGCTTTATTGTAGGTACCGTGTTTTGTGGTTTGGCCAATTCGTTCGTTACGCTTATGGCGGCACGTATCGTTACGGGACTGTTTGGCGGGGTGATCGGGGCTATCTCCATGGCTATTGTTACTGATGTATTCAGCCTGCAACAGCGGGGTAGGGTAATGGGATTTGTACAAATGGGGCTTGGCGTGAGCCAGGTGCTGGGTATTCCTGTTGGGTTGTACCTGGCCAATGCCTGGGGATGGCAGGCGCCTTTTATGGCGATAGCGGCGTTATCGTTTATGATTGCCCCGCTGATCATGATAAGAATGCAGCCGGTGACGGAGCATCTTGCATTTCAGAAAGAACACAACGCGTTCAGGCATCTTGTTGGCACCGTTGCCAAAAAAGAATACCGTATGGCTTTTACCGCGATGGCTTTGCTATCGCTTGGCGGCTTTATGATGATGCCTTTCAGTAGTGCTTATGCGATCAATAACCTGCATGTTACCCAGCAGCAGCTCCCCTTGATATTCATGATCTCGGGCATCGGGACACTTTTCATCATGCCGGCAGTAGGCAAACTGAGCGATAAAGTAGATAAGTTCAAACTGTTCACCGCGGCCTCTTTGTGGATGGGGGTGATGGTAGTGGTATACACCAATATCCCGGCGCTGCCGTTGTGGATCATCATAGCGCTCAACATTATGATGACCATAGGTATCATGGGAAGGTTCATTCCTGCCGGTGCGCTTACCACGGCTATACCCGACATGAAGGACCGTGGGGCATTTATGAGTGTAAGCTCTTCCTTGCAACAGGTATCAGGTGGTGTTGCAGCAGCTTTTGCCGGCCTGGTGGTGGTGCAAAAAGACCAGTTCAGTCCGCTGGAGCACTACAATATTCTCGGCTACATCATAGTGGTGATACTGGCTATTTGCGTTTTTATGGTGTACAGGGTGAAGATGATGGTAGAACGCAAGGCACAGGCGGCTGCCGCGCCGGCGAACATCGTGCCGGAGCCAGCAGAAGAACCCGTGCTTTAACCGAAGGATAATAAACCCAAAATCATATAGGCGCTTATGTCATAAAACTGTAACCATTGCAACTTTAGCCGTGTTACTTACGTATTGACCGACTGATGGATATGTTTTAATCGTAATTTGCAAGGCTTTTCCATTTATACTGTAAACAGTGAACATGAGTTTTTTGAAACGGATATTCCTTTTGCTGCTGGTGCTTTTCGCGGCGCGCGACAGCAAAGCTAACCATATATACGGTGCGGATCTTTTTTACACCCATATCATCGGTAATGTATACAACATTACAATGGTGATCTATGCCGATTGTAACGGCAGCCCGGCATTTAGTGGCCTGTCGACTGCCGCCCCCGAGATAGTCATCTTCAGGAACGACACTGTCCAAAGCAGTCTTACCCTGAGCATTCAAAATCCTTCGACAGGAATAGAAGTAACGCCGGTATGCGCGAGTCAATTGAATAATACGACCTGTGTTTCTGTTTCGGGTACGTTGCCAGGGGTCAAGAAGTTTACTTACTCCGCGTCAGTAAGCTTGTCAGGTACGGCGATCTGGAAATTTTATTTTAACGGGGAACTTACCAATGGCACACAGGCCGGAAGAAGTACGTCGATCGATAACATTAACCCTCCGCCTCCGCCACAAGTAGCTAGTCTCATGGGGCTTGAAGCCACCCTCAACAATAAAACGGTTGCTAACTCATCGCCCACCTACACTACAATTCCTACTCCATTTTTTTCAGTTAATAAAGCCGCTAATTATAATCCCGGTACGGTTGATCCCAATTCTGATAGTCTTGCATATGCGCTTGTTCCGGGTATCGATGCATATACACCCGGTGTTGTAAGTTATAAAACCGGGTATTCTTATTTGGTACCTGTAAACAGCACCGGGTTTTCTTTCAGTGCCATAAACGGGCAAATGAACTTCACGCCAGTGACGCAACATAGGGCGCTTGTCGTAACAAAAGTATCGGAATACAGGAATGGTGTATTAGTAGGTACCAGTATGCGGGAGATGACCTTCGTGATACTTGTAAACGGTAACAATCCCCCGGGTGGCAGTATCATTCCTACGTCAGGAGGAACAGCTATCAGTCCGACAGCTTTGCAGGCCTGCAAGTCTGCTGGTACTGCCAGCTTCAATATCACTCCAACCGATGCCGACGGCAATGCGATCAACGTCCAGGCCTCGGGCGTGCCTGCCGGGGCAGTGCTCAATATAACAGGTAATAATACGGCAAGCCCGCAGATAAGTTTTTCGTGGAATATTTCAGGAGTAACCCCGGGTACTTACACTTTCTTTGTCACCTATACAGATAATGGTTGCCCATTATCCAGCAAGCAAACGGTTGCTTACACAGTTTTTGTGCAGCCGGCGCCTGTGTATTCTTTTACTCTTTTGGCGGCGGCTACCTGTACCAGCAAAGCAGCCTTCAGGGTAACACATACCGGGCTGGGTGCATGGATGCTGCGTATCTACCAGGGAACAACTTTGATAGACAGCACGATAAGCGCTTTGCCCAATATCAACGACAGTTTACCGCCAGGCACTTACACCTTCCGCGTATCCAACAATTCCAACTGTTTTAAAGACACGGTAATAACAATAGTAAACCCGACAACGACTAAGGTCAACCTGTCAATAGACAGACCTACCTGCAATAATTTTAATGACGGTGCAATTACCGCCGTGGGTTACAACAGCACCGCCCCTTACCTGTATGCACTGAACGGCGGTGCATTTTCATCGTCCAATAGTTTTACCGGACTTGGAGCAGGAACTTATACGGTTTATGTAAAAGACCAGCCGGGCTGCGTAAAGGATTCAACATTTATATTGTATGATTCGCTAACAGTAGTGTTAACTACTGCTTCAGTGAAAAACGTGCTCTGCAACGGCGATGCAACCGGCGAAATAAACACGGTAGCCGGGGGCGGTCATGGGGCATATAAATATTTTCTCAACATTCTTCCTGCCGCCAGCCAGGGACTCTTTACAAACCTCATTGCAGGTCCGTATACTTTCCGGGTAGAAGATGTGGCCGGGTGCTATTTCGACACCGCATTTACGGTAACGCAGCCACTCGCACTCTCAACAGCCATAGCTCCGGTGAATATAGACTGCTATGGAAATGCCAGTGGTTCTATCAGTGTTGTTTCATCAGGTGGGGTAATGCCGCATGTGTACAATATCAATAACGGCGCCTTCGGGACAACTGCTAATTTTAATAACCTCGTAAAAGGAACTTATTTCCTTTCCGTAAAGGACAGCAATGGTTGCCTGAGAAAAGACACCGTAACACTGACTGAACCTCCGCCATTGTACGTGAATTCTATCGGCGTCATTAATCCACGCTGTACCGGCGATGCCAATGGTGTGATACTCGTCAACATTTCGGGAGGAACACCGCCTTTCACTTACGCAGCAAATACATTGCCTTATCATTCTTTCCACCACATAACAGATCTGCCGCAGGGCACCTACACGGTTCACATCAAAGACGCCAATGGTTGTATCAAAGATTCAACGGTGGTGCTGGTCGATCCGCCGCCGATCGGAATGAATTTTTCAACCACAAAAGCGCTTTGTTACCCTCTGGCTACAGGTTCAGTGACGCTGGGTGGCCTGGGTGGTACACCGCCTTATGTATATGCTGTTGACGGAACGGGATATACCGATTACCGGACAACCTACTACGAACTAAGATCGGGACAACATACATTGTACGTGAAAGATGACAATGAATGTGTGATCGACACGGTCATTACAATAGAAGATTCACTCGCGGTGGACGGAGGTATAGCGGTGAAAGATATTAGCTGCTTTGGCCTCGAGAACGGCGAAATAAAATTGCAACCGACGTCAGGTTTTCCTCCGTTCCGTATCAGTGTGAATGGCGGACCGCTGAGCAGACAAGTTGTTTATGCACCGCTGAAAGTCGGTAACTATGCAGTAAGCATCAGGGATACTGTTGGTTGCAGGCTCGACACCACATTGGTGGTGCAGCAACCGGAACTACTGACGGTGGACACTTTTGTAACCCACAGTAACTGCTACACTCCAGGTGGCACAGGCGCTATAAAACTGGAAGTTGCCGGTGGTACCAAGCCTTATAAATTCGCATGGAGCACCAGCGCTACAGACAGCACCAGTGAAGTGACAGGCTTGCGTGAAGGTGATTATTTTGTACGCGTTGTCGACAACAACAATTGCAGGGATTCGGCTGTAGTTGCCATTGAATATACAGATTGCTGTACGCCGATGATCGCAAATGCTTTTACTCCCAATGGCGACGGTAAGAATGATGTATTCCGCGTGGCTGCGAAAGGCGGCATGACCTTAAAGATGCTGGCCGTATTCAACCGCCTCGGGCAAAGGGTGTTCTTTACCGAGAACATCAATGACAGCTGGGATGGCACCATGAACGGAACTCCGGCTGAGGTAGGCACCTATTTTTACTATATAAAAGCCACCTGCGGTAGCAGCAACGAACACGCTGTAGATATCAAAGGCGATATTATCCTGGTGCGATAAGATCAGAACTGGAATCCGAAACCTATGATGGGCAGGATGTTCTCTTCCTTGGAATGAGCTACACAGCCGGTGAATACAAAGCGGTGTACCGGCGATACCCAGAAGCCGCCGCCAAAGCCATCGTGCCAGTCGCCCGAGGTTTCGCCATCAGCCCATACCCTGCCAATGTCGTTGAAGGCCATAATGCCCCATGAGCCGGGAAACAGGTAGGTCTTAAACTGGTGCAACCGGATACGAACCTCTGTATTATTGAATACCATACTGCGGCCGGCAAACCTGTCCCTGCGAAAGCCTCTCAAATTGGTGGGACCACTCAGGTACAATGCCTGCGGGAAATCAAAATCGCCGAAGATATGTCCTACACCGAAGCGGGTAGCTACTACAAAATACTGCGCCTGGCTCAGGCTCATGAAGAATGCCAGGTCAAGACCGAGGTGGGTAGGCATATTATTGTCGGCGTTCAAACCAACCAACTGGCGTACGTTCATCTGCAAGGTAGCGCCACGGGTAGGCATTACCTGGTTGTTTTTTGAGTTGACGAGTACACGTGCTTCCGCGCCCGCAAACACCTTCGCCTGAAATAGTTCCGGCGTTGGTGGTTTTGTAACAGTATCGGTCACATACTTGCCTTCGTTCTGTGTTTCCCTTATCTGGTAGTATTGGAAGACGGGACCTATATCCGCGTTCAGCCACGACTGCAGGTTCTTGCGCAGCGCTATAGAAAAATCGCCGATGTCATACTGTGTACGGTAGTATTCGATCCCGCCGGGTTTATTCTTGTCGAACACGGTGCTGTTACCGATACCGAAGAAGTTCGTAACATAACGCGGCGCGCGAAGGTCGAGTCGCATAACAAGGTCTTTGTCGGCCCAGATATCTGTATAATCAAATTCGTATTGGAAACGGTACGATCTTGTGCCAAACGCATACTGTGCTCCTATCGAGTGACGTGTCCAGTAAGGGTCTTTACGGAACTTGTGTTTGAAAAATTCAAGTTCGGCGCCCAGTATAAAACCATTATCGGCATTGTAGGCAAGTGACACTCCCGGCAAGGCATAGCTATGCCTGAAGAGGTTGCGTGTATATATGTTGGTGCGCGGATCGGGAGAAAACTTGCTGGTGATGCCCGGCCGGCCCGCGATGGTATTTTCCTCAAAGGTCACATCGTAAGCCAGTAATTCGCCGCCGCTGCCCTTGTTCAGGAATTTGTCCTGGCCGGGTCCACCTATCATCCTGACGCGTATAGGAGAATTGCCTCCAGCCACTACAAAGCTATCGTTACCTTCCAGTCCGTATATCTGTATCTCGTTAGTTACATCGGGCGTAAAAACGCGGTCGTACATTTTTGCTGCCAGTGAGCCTTTCACGTCGAGTTCCTGTGTTAGGATATGTACAGAGCCATCATCGTTTTTCGTGATGGTAAATAGTTCCCTTTGTTTCGAGCCGGGTATGACCGTGGTGTGCGAAATGTATTTATAGTATTTTAGCATTTCTTCTTTGAACGTATTTTTTCGCTGTTGCAAAGAGGTCACAAGCCGGTGATAGCTATGTTGTGCTGTGGCAAACGGCTGCTTGGCAACTGCGGCCGTTATTTTATCATCGGTCATAGTAGCCAGGAAATTGTCGATCTCTTTTTCCCAATCCTCTTGTGTTAATGCATTGAGGAAAAAGTGATCGAAGTTATATGCCTGTTTGTTGAACGCCGTGGGGTATTTGTTACGATCGTCGAAGCCTTGTATTTCCGGTATGGCCAGTATTTTTTGAGATAAGAATGGAACAATGCCCTGGTTCACAAAAAATGCCTGGCTGGGGTTTTGCGGTATCGGGTAGTATACCTGGTTCCTCCCTGTATCGTACGTAGCCCAGGTGTACTGTGCGTCATTCCGGTTAAAGTCCATCACAAAATTATCAAGCAGGCGGGTGCGCAACACCTTCTTTTGATCGACCGTATTGTTGTTACTGCGCTGCATGCGCAATATCAGTTCATCGGTGCTGATGGTTTTCATGACACCCTGGGGCTCGCGTTCTTCCAAAACGGCCAGTATGTTTTTAAATTCATTCCTGAAACGGTTCAGGCGGGGATCATCAGGTACATACACCAGCTTGCGGCGTGCTGAAGGAATGCCTGCTGCACGCTGCAATTCACTTACGACGATGGGGGCAAATGGATAAGCCGCAGACATAGCATCGTCTTTCTTGTCTAGCTTGATCCGTACGCGCAGGTCGGACGGGATGATGTTTTGCGGGAAGCGTTCCACCGAGTACAACTGCCATTGCTTACCTTTTTTATCTTCCAGCAATAATATCCTGGCACGGCCACCTACCTGCCTAACAGGGCGCAGTCCACCGGCTTCTTTGGTAATGTCAATAACGGGTACTTTAATAGGTTCTGTCCACTCTTCACGATAGTTTTTACCGAATAGCAGATACTTTGCCCAGCTGCCTTCCAGGTCGGCGTTGGCTGCCACGGTAACTGAGTCGGGTAGTGTCTGGTAATTGGTATCTAAAGCTGCAGGTGGTGTAACCTGCGTTATGGTTTTCAATTGCTTGGTGTAAACAGGATCAGACAGGTCCTTGCTGTCAACATCGTAAAACTTCACCATCACCTTTCCGTTCTTGTATACCTCCAGCAGGCTGCAGCCGTAGTTAAGATGAAGGAAGTCGTTATGCTTACCGCGAGGTATGATATTGAGTTTTGCGCCCGAGCCACTTACAATATAGGGTATGCTGTCTTTGATGTTCAGTTGCAGGGCGTGTTCGTGACCTGAAACGTGAACAGGGTTAGGGTGTTTTTTTAAAGTAGCTTCTATTTCATTGATCATGTTGCGGTAAAGCGGATGGTAGATATCCTGCAGGTTGCCAAAATAACCGCGTGCTATCGGGTAAGCTGACCCGATGATGGGTAGAGGAATATATAGGCTCTTCGAAATTGCCCTGAACGGGAATATATGATCCTCCCAGGTGTATCCACCACCGTGTGGTCCTGATGTATAGAAGGGGTGATGGACGGCGAATATCAGTAGTTGATTGGGATGCGAATAAATGATCTCATTCAGCTCGGTGTTAAATTCATCAATCGTCTTCGCTGCGCACGACGATCCGGGACCCGGCTTGTCGTGTACGTGCAGAAACCACTGGCTGTCGCCAAAAACTATGATGACCTTATCATCGATCTCGCTCAATACAGGACCGGGACATCCATCGAGCGGCCAGGCTTGTACGTTTGGAAGGCCAAGACCATTTATGTAATTCACCTGGTTAACTGCTTGCTGGTAGCCGCCGATCTTACCATTCATCCAGTCGTGATTGCCCGGAACGATATAGGCTTTTGCTTTTTTACCTTTTACCAGGTTTATCTGGTAGTCAATGACTGCTTTTGATTCCTGGTAGTTAGGTGCACCTTCCATCGGCAACCCCATATCATATATATTGTCGCCCAGGTAGATAACCCTGTTTTGAGTATCATTCCAATCAACATTTTTCCTGAGCCAATCGATAACCGGCTGGGTATTATTGTATAATTGTCCCGCATCACCAACCAGGAATATCCGCTGCTGAATAGTGTCAGATTGCGCGAGGCTGAAAAAAGGGAATAGCAGGAGCGAAAGAAAGAAGGAACCTTTCATGAACGTTTAGGAATATTTATCCAAGAGAAGTCCTAAAAAAAATCAGTCCAACAGTTTTTACGAATAGACGCCAACAGTTTATTAATAGGAAATAGCTATAGCTGAAAGCAGTGCTGAGCAGCAATTACTTAATATCACCATTTTCCCGCCGGTACATGGGCACAATTTTGGTGGGGAGATTATCGGAACGAGGAAACATAGTCAATAATTAGAATTTATTGCAGAGTTAGCAGCGCGAGTTAGGATTTATTGCAGAGATAGGGGCGAAAAATAAATTTTTTTGGCAATGTTTTTGTTATTTACTTGTTAATGCCGAGATTTGTGAACCTATTATAATAAGGGATTATGCTGTATCAATATTTAACCGAATATCTCCCATTAGCCATTTTCCTAACTATTGGCATTTTCGCTTTTATTAAGCTAGTAACTGTAAAGATCACCCGTTTGCCTGGCTCAGGCCAGCTTTTTGTTGAATCATTCGGCCTTTACAGTGAGCAATACATTAAAAATACCTTTCACAAACAAATGCAGCGCTATTACAAGTATAGCAATAAAATAAATTCATGGTTTTACCTGTTTTTAGGTTTATTGCTTGCCATTTATGGCTTCATGGTGCTGATTATCGGCTAGTTTTAGAGTGGTCTAAAAAAATATTTTGACCGAATAAAATTTAGGTTGATATTTGCCTAAACTTTCTGTTATGAGGAAGCTGGCAATTATCAGCCTTTGTTGTTTATTGGCGATATCGTGTAAGAAGATATTCCCCTCCGCTCCCGCCGAAGAAGAAATACTGGACGGACCATTAGAAGGCCTGACGGCAGAACAGAAGTCTCAATTCCTGGCCGGCGATGTAGCTTTTAATGATGAAGTGTTCACTGCGGAAACTGGTTTGGGTCCTTACTTCGTAGCCACATCTTGTGGTTCCTGCCACGCAGGCGATGGTAAAGGACATCCGTTCACCACGCTCACGCGTTTCGGTCAGCCGGACTCCACAGGAAACACCTGGCTCCTGCAAGGTGGCCCGCAGCTGCAAAACAGGGCAATTCCTGGTCACACGCCGGAACAACTCCCTGCCGGAGCGCCATCCTCACGTTTTACTCCCCCTGCTAACACAGGTTTAGGATACCTGGCGGCACTGACCGACGATCAGATACTGGCGAACGCAGACAAACAAGACAGCGACGGAGACGGCATTTCAGGCGTGCCCAATTATATAGCGCCACCTGCCTATTTCGAACCCAAGTGGTTTCACTCGGCCAGGAACGGAAAATACATAGGACGATTCGGCAAGAAAGCTGCCGCGATAGACCTGCTACAGCAAACGGTAAATGCCTACAACCAGGACATGGGTATCACCAGCGAGTACTCGATGGATGAGCCTGCTATCTACAATGCTACCAATGAACAGCCTGATAATGCACCCGATCCGGAAGTATCGAAGGCTACCATCAATAATGTGGTGTTTTACCTGCGCGGGCTCAAAGTGCCTGTGCAGCGCAATGCGGCTGATCCTGATGTTATCGCGGGTAAGAACCTCTTCATAGCAACAGGCTGCGGGAAATGCCATACTCCGCAGTGGACAACACCCGTCAGTGATATAGCTGCGCTAAGCAACAAAACCTTTTATCCATATACTGATCTGCTGATGCACGATATGGGACAGGCCCTGGACGACGGTTATACCGAAGGTTCGGCTAAAACCAGCGAATGGAAGACACCTGCATTGTGGGGACTGGGTCTTTCTATGAATTCGCAGGGCGGGCAATACTACCTGATGCACGATGGCCGCGCCCACACTATTCATGATGCGATATCCCTGCACGGCGGAGAGGCTGAGCAGGTCAAAAATAAATACCTGCAGCTCAATGAAACCGATAGAAGTAAACTTATCAAATTTTTGGAGAGCTTATGACGCGACAAGAGTTTTTGAAACTGTGCGGCGGTGGTTGCCTGGGCTTTGTTGCAATGACCGCACTGGGTGGTATAGCGCAAGCCTCAGCTGCGTTACCCTTCCAGGACGATGCTAATAAAGTGATGGTGGAGAAATGCAAGTTCGAGAAAAAGAAGGGGGATGAGGTGGTGTATAGAAAATACATCAAAATATTTCCGGGCGATATGGAATACCCGATAGTGATCTACCGCTTTGCTGAAAACGATTACCTGGCGATACTGCTGAAATGCACGCATAGGGGGACTGAACTCAATGTTAATGGCGATACCATAAGCTGCCCGGCGCATGACAGCGAATTCAGCAACAAGGGTGAAGTGCTGAATGGCCCCGCAGATGAGCCGTTGAAGATATTTACCGTTACCAGCGACGAACAATTTATTTACGTAAACCTGGCCTAGCCATGAAGCAAGTTTTTGTACTGATATTATTACTGACATCGATAACTGCTGTAGCGCAGGCCGACTCTTCCTTCATCAAACGCATTCCTGCAGATACGTCGAAGTCGCAGATGAATATGGATGCGGTGTATAGCCGTCCTTTTTTGCAGGCGGGTAAGATACCTGTGTCTATTGGTGGTTACGTGGAAGCTAACAGTAGCTATTTTGCAACCGATGGCGTAACAGAAGGCTTGTCGTTCCAGCTACCGAGGATGACAGTATTTATTTCATCCTCCATCAAAAAACGCATCAAGTTCCTTTCGGAAATAGAATTTGAAGAGGGCGGCAAAGAGATCAATATCGAGTTCGCCTCGATGGATATTACGCTTCACCCGCTGGCCAACCTGCGCGGTGGTATCATCATGAACCCGATAGGTGCTTTCAACCAAAACCACGACGGACCGAAATGGGAGTTTGTGAGCCGTCCCATAGCATCAACCACCATCATTCCTGCAACATGGAGCAACGTGGGTTTTGGTATGTATGGCAAATACGCCAGCAACAATTGGGTATGGGCTTATGAAACATACGCTACTAACGGTTTCGACGACCGCATCATCAACAACAGTGAGAACCGTACCTGGCTGCCTGCCAGCAAAGAGAACAACGAACGTTTTGAAGAAAGTTTTAACGGTGTTCCGCTGGTAACGGCGAAAACAGCCATCAAGCACCGAAAAATAGCAGAGATAGGATTGTCGTGGATGGGCGGGGTGTATAATAAGTTCCGTGAAGATGGCCTTGACCTGGATAGGAAAAGAAGGGTGGATCTTTTTGCGATAGATGCTAATACCACGGTAAAGGCAACAGGTACTTATATCACCGGCGAATGGGTGTGGGCATTCATAGATGTGCCGGGCAGTTTCAGCCAGCAGTTTGGCGATAAACAGCAAGGCGGATTCATAGACATTGTGCAGCCTGTATTGAAACGCAAGATGTTTGGCTGGGAAAACGCTACCCTGAATGTTGCGGTTAGAGTAGAGCATGCCGACTATAACGTCGGCCAGTTCACCGAAACCGGGGGCAGACTTTTCGACCACACATATGCTATAACCCCGGCTAACAGCTTCAGGCCATCGCAGCAAACCGTGATACGCGCCAACTACAGGTATCAGTGGGAAAAAGACATTTTGGGTAATCCGGACAGCCGCACGGCAGGCATACAAATTGGGTTTTCCACTTATTTTTAAGTGGGCTGCTCTGAATAAAATAGCCTAACTTTGCGTGCAAATCGTGCAAATGAATACGCAATTACTTATATCAATGCCCGGCGGTGGCGAAATGATTTGGATAGCACTGATCATCATCGTGCTTTTCGGTGCAAAGAAAATACCCGCACTGATGGGTGGAATTGGCAAAGGCATCAAAGAATTTAAAGATGCCAAAGACGGTAAGGAAGGCGAGGATACTACAAGCAAATAAGAACTTAAAATAAAAAAAGGGCTGCAATTGCAGCCCTTTTAATTTTCTACGCGGGCCACATCTATGAGCCCGTATTTTATTGCAAAGAGCACCAGCCCGGTCTTCGACTTGATATTAAATTTTTCAAAGATCGCCTCGCGGTAGCCGTCAACGGTGCGACGGCTTACGCCCATCTGGTCGGCTATCTGCTCATAAGTAAGTTCCTGTTCGTTGCACACCAGGCGGAGGAATTGTTTTTCCCTGTCTGTGATCTGTTCCTGTACCAGTGTTTTTTCATCCTTTAGCTGATGATGTTCTGTAGTAAGCGCTTTCATCAGCATCTCATCGTGGTAATAACCGGTTTTCAAGATATCGTCTATCGCTTTTTTCAGCACGTCAGCCGTGCAGCTCTTAGGCAGGTAGCCACGTATGCCAAGTCGAAACAACTCGATGATAGTCTTCTCGGTCGTTTCCAGTGTTAAGATCAACACTGGTGTTTTAACCTCGCGGGCTTTCAGCTCTTTTACCGTTTCAGCGCCGTCCATCACCGGCATGGTCAGGTCCATGATGATGAGGTCGGGGTTATCTGTGAAGGGCAAGGTATCTACCAGTTCCTGCCCGTTGTCAAACTGTTGTATGATGGTATAGCTGCCCATTTTCTCGATCAGCGCTTTAAGTCCGTTACGCACTATCGGGTGGTCGTCTACCAGGTATATCGAAATGTTTTTTGCCATAGGATCAGATGTTGGTTTCAGAAAGTGTGAAGGTGCTGCCTTTGCCAACAGCGGTGTCTATATGAAAATGTAGATTTGCCAGTGCCGCACGTTTGGTCATGTTTTTGATGCCCGCACCTCCGCCTGAGCGCATGGTTTCGGCGAGGTCAAATCCCAGCCCGTCGTCGCTGAGCAGCAGGCTGAATTTTTCTTTCGCTTGTACTTGTACATGGATATTCTTAGCCTTCGCGTGCTTGAGCATGTTGTTGAGCAGCTCCTGGAAAATGCGGAAGGCCATGATGCGCTGGTCTTTCGTCAGGATAGGCTCCGTTTCATCGTGCTGCAGGTGTATGGCTATTCTTTTGAACTGGCGTAGCCTGTTAGCTTCCTGTTCCACCATTTGCAGCAGGCCTTTTTGTTCCAGCACATCGCTGTTCAGGCTATGGCTCAACAAACGTACCTGTTGAATCGTATCAGTAAGCGTTGCATCAACGGGGGCGAGGTTTGGCAGTATTTCCGGTCTATCCAATTTTTCCTGCTCTATTTGTATCCGCATTAGCGTGAGCAGCTGGCCTATGTTATCGTGCAGCTCACGCGAAATACTGTTCAGCGTGTGCTCCTGCACCTCGTTCTCCGCCGCGCGAAGTTCCTTTTCGTAATTGGTCTGCATCAGGGCCATCTTCACCTCCTGTTGCACATGCCTGCGGTTGGCCAGGAAGATGGTAATGATCACGCCTGCTATCAGCAACAGGATAAGCAGGGTGGTTACTACAATGGTGAAGGCTATATCGTTATCAAACATTACTACGAAGCTTTACAGTTGCCAGTTGTTGCCGTCCTGCCAGTAGCAGGCTCACTGCTACGATAGGGTATCGCAGGTGATTTAACACTTGCGTGATGATAAACAATTTTTTCAGGAGAACGGGATTAGTCTGGTACAGGTAGTTAAACATACTGTAATAGGGTACAATGCCGCCGAAAAAGATAAGCACTGAAAGCGCCAGCCAGAAGACTGGCTGGGTAGAAAGTGTTTCATTGCCGAACGATGCATGGAACAGTACGGTGATAAAGATCACTACAAGCGCGGTGCCTATGGCCGTGAGGGCAGGCGACGGATGCGTATGTATGCCGTTTACAGAAACCAGGTATATCCACAGTACCGTTGGTATGAATAGCAAGCCTGTGAAGGCTTTTTTGAGTGCCCGGTTTTTCAACAGCAGGATACCTGTAGTACCCATGACCCAAAGCTCTGCCAGCCAATACCAGTTGAATAACCAGAGGTTATGCTCGTGATAGGTCTTCACAATATGCCATCCGATCACTTCAGCCACTGTGCCAAGCAATACCTGTAACATAGCAAGACGGTAAGCCAGAGCCAGGTGCCGGAAAAACACCAGCCCAATGGACAATGCCAGGATCTTGGTTGCTATGACGGAGAGTAGATAGAGCATGGAAATCGCTCACAAAATATAAAAAGCATGAGCGAACTTGTATGCTGATAACTGAACGTTAACAAGTTAGGTGGCTTTTAATGCCATTTGCTGTTGCCTGCCACAGAGGTAAAAAGCGAGAGCAACCAGGGGGTAGCGGATAAAATTAAGGCCGAGAATTATGTCA
>JAJNBR010000036.1 GCA_021156265.1 Flavipsychrobacter sp. | reverse complement strand
GTTTTTGCCGTGGTGTCTTACTGGGTTGCCGGCGTTAATCCATTCGATAATCTCAGTGTCCATTTGCCGCGGGTATTGATAGGAGTAGCAGTTGGCATCCCCGTAGCACTTGTTGTGTACCAGAGAGTGTATATGAACAGCATCCGGCAAATAAATGAGAGCCTAAAAGAACTGAAGGATTTTACCAGCACAGAGCACTCCTAATCAACCAGATAAACATTTCGCAAGAACACTTACGGCACAGTTTTTTTTTGATAACATAAAGCGGCGTCATGCCGCTTTTATCATGGAGGAAAAGGAAAGAAGCAGGCTGTACAACCTATTCGACAATTTCTCGAATAAGGTAACCAAGGCAACGGGCAGTCCAATTGCCTTCCTCGTCGCGCTTGCAGTTATTCTGGCGTGGGGAGTTACCGGCACCATATTTGGCTTTTCGGACACCTGGCAGCTCATCATCAATACCGGCACCACTATCGTTACTTTCCTGATGGTGTTTATTATACAGCAATCGCAAAACAAGGACACGATAGCGTTACACCTGAAGCTCAACGAGCTGATAGCAGCAAGCAAGAACGCCAGCAACAGGCTCATTGACAGTGAAGACCTTACCGAAGGAGAGCCGGAGGATTAAGAAATATTATGTAGAGCTCTCAGAACTGGCCCAAAAGGATAAAGACCTTTACTCATCCCACTCGGTAGACGAGGCCCAGAAAGATCATGCAGATAGAAACCGCAAAGAACCACAATAGTAAAAAAACAGAAGGGCAACTTTCGAAGACTAAAAAGAACAATAATAAAAATAAGTCTGCCGATTAAACCTGCATTTAAACACGCCATCTAATCAACAGCTAAACAAAGGAGGCTGTTATGAATCTGGCAAGTAAAAAATTAGCATTGTTCCTGTTAGCGGCAACATTGTTCGCCGCAGAAAGCAAAGCACAGATCTATGTAAACATTCGCCCACCTATGCCGCGCAGGGTGATGATGTATCCGCCAGCGCCGCGGCCCGGTTACGCATGGATAGCTGAAGACTGGGCGCCACGTGGCAGAAGGTATGCTTATCGCGGAGGCTACTGGGCCAAGGCGCCACATCGACACGCACATTATGTACCGGGCAG
Source organism: Flavipsychrobacter sp. (assembly GCA_021156265.1). GTDB lineage: Bacteria > Bacteroidota > Bacteroidia > Chitinophagales > Chitinophagaceae > Polluticoccus. Next base: position 18,739 of record JAJNBR010000036.1, on the reverse strand, counting down.
ATGGCATAAACATCGCCGCGGATACAGCTGGCAGCGCGGATATTGGAGATAGTTATATCCCGTAGCAGTTTGAAAGCCATTTGCAAACACAAGTGGCTTATCTTTTTACCATTTTGTTAGTACGAAACCAATGAGCACGGCATTTGTTTTTTGCGGTGCCTCAGTACCGCTAAATAGTGAATTATGAGCAGAAGGACACTGTTACATTCTATTTCCATCGTTGTTGCGTTTGGCGTGCTATCGTTGGTATCGTGTACCAAAGATGATAACAACACAGTAACCCCTGTACCGACAACGCCTAGTAATACCAACTCGACGCCAACAGCTAGTGAACAAAAGTTACTAAATCTCGTGAACAACACACGTGCTAACGGTTGCAACTGCGGCAGTACTTTCTACCCTGCTGTCGCGCCGGTTACCTGGAACGATAAGCTTGAAGCTGCAGCACAAGCCCATAGCAACTGGATGAACCAGAACAAAACGTTGTCACACACCGGGGCGAACGGCTCAGATGCCGGAGACCGGATAACTGCAGCCGGTTATAACTGGCGTGCCTATGGCGAAAACGTTGCTGTCGGCTATGCGAAGGAAGAAGACGTAATACAAGGCTGGCTGAACAGTGAAGGTCATTGCAAAAATATTATGAGCAGCAACTTTACAGAAATGGGTGTAGCGGTAAGCGGCACTTATTGGACACAGGAATTCGGCGCTCCGTTTTAGCGCTCCAGCTTCTGCAACAGTTCCAGGATGATTGCGGCCTGGGCCGGAATTATCTTTTCAATGGCATCGGGAACCGTGAACCATTCAGCCCTGTCTACTTCCGGCGCGTCCTGCCATTTACCGGAACGCGGTGGCCACTCCAGTTTAAATGTATTGCTGATGATATTGGAAGTATCGAGGTCGCCTTCCGCTGCCCATGCGCGTACTACTTTACCGCTTTTCTGTTTTACAGGTGTAAGCTCAATATAATCTGCAGCCAGCAGTTCCTGCCCGGTTTCTTCCTGAAACTCCCGTTTAGCCACCAGGAAAGGCACTTCGCTGTCATCGTATTCACCTTTGGGAATAGACCATGCACCGATGTCACGATTTACGTGCATAGGTCCGCCGGGATGCACCAACAGGCATTCCAGCTCCTTATTGTTATACCTGTACAATAAGATGCCCGCGCTCTTTTTCACCCGATGTTTGTGTTAATTACTGCGATACCATTTTGTGGACCTGCCTATCATGGATACGCCAATGAACCCACGCACGTCCAGCGTGCTGCCGTCGAGCGTCATCTTGCAGGAGTAGGTCTTACCATTTTTGGGATCGTAGATAGTTCCGTCATCGTACTCGTTGGAGCCGTCTTTTTCAAATCCCTTCAAAATAGTAAGCCCAACGATGGGATTGTTGCGTTTGTTAGGATCGGGATTGCGTTGATCCATTTTTGGTTTGCCATCACGCGTCGGCACTTTCAGCCAGGCTACCTTACCATAGAATCTATTGTCGCGGCCCTTGTATATCTGCACTTTAGCAGATTTTTCTTCGTTGAACCAATAACCCTCTATCGGGTCACATTGCGCGGAAGCGAAACTGTAGCCTCCTACAGTAAACATAGATGCTAATACCACGCGCACAAACAAATTCCTGAGCATAAAACGACATTTTAGCAAATTCAATTTACTAAAAAATCGGCACAGCTGCAGAGGTCTAAATGTTAATTTTACTACTTATTAATAATGAATTAGTTAGCGTCTTCGATGCTTCCGGCGCCCGTGATATCCTGCTTGATAGCCGGGTGGCCCTTATAGCTAATGTTACCTACACCGGTTATCTCCGCGTCCAGCTTTTCAGTAGCATTTACCTTTACATCGCCGGCACCTGTAACACTGGCCACCACATGTTTGGCTACCAGCGGAAACGATGTTACTTCGCCCGCACCTGTAACGTCATATACAACCCTGTTCACTGATCCATTCTTTACAGTAAGATTGCCTGCGCCGGAAAGGTCAGCAATGAAGGTGTTTGTGTTGATATTCTCGATCGTAACATCGCCAGCTCCTGTGATATCAAGGTCAAACTTATCCGTTTTAATATTGCCTGTTACCAGGGCATCACCGGCGCCCGTTACTTCAAGGTTGTTTAGTAGCGACATACTGATCCGTACCTCAATATCCTTGTCGGTGTCAAAGTGCACCAGCTCGTCGGTGTACACACGCAGCCTGTTATTTTTGATCTCGGTTTTGATGAGCGACACCACGTTTTTATAGCCGGTGATGCGTACATCATTCTTTGAAAGATTATCGTCGACAGTTATGATCGCTTTGACTGGCGCCTCAATGGTTACTGCGGTAAATTCCGGACCTGTACGCGTTTCTGTAGTTGAAACGCCCTGGCCTTTTACAATTGTATGTTTGCAGGATACTCCGAGAATGAGTGTTGCGGGAAGAAGCAACAAGAAGATGGCCTTTTTCATATAGTGGTGTGTTTTAGTTCAACTTCGAAAAAGGCGGCCTGATCAGCTGTTGCGGTTATGCTTCCACCACATAAAACCCACAGTACCCATAATTGCCAGCGGTAATGTAGCCAGGTACAGGATACCACCATTCAGTCCTTTTGCACTTTTATCGTCAAGCCCTGCCGCCGTCTTGGTACACGCTGCACAACCTTGCGCGTACACTGCGGGAGCGGTCACGATCAACATCAACACAATCAGCAGCCTTTTCATATCCTAAAATTAGTTGTTTCAGCAAACCCAGCCAAAATCAGTTGTAATAGGGAGAAATAAACAGGTAAACCAATACGCCGGTAATACTGACATACAGCCATAACGGCCAGGTATAACGTGCCAGCTTCTTATGCTTTTCAAACTCACCGGTCAACGAGCGATAGGCTGTGAACAGTATGAACGGCAGGATGATAGCTGCGAGGAAAATATGCGTGATAAGAATGAAATAATACACATAGCGGAGACTACTTTCATCACCATATTGGGTGTCGCCTGCCAGCAAATGGTGCGCAATATAAGACACAAGGAAAACGATTGACAGCAGCATAGCTGTCAGCATAAGATTCTTATGCGCTATGTATTGCTTGTTTTTGACGGCGATAAAGGCTGCGATCAGCAAGACGGAAACAGTGGAGTTGATAATGGCATTGACCAAAGCGAAGACGTGAACATCAAACCCAAGGTCCACCTCTAGCTTTACTCTTGAAAGAATGGCTATGGCAGCAAATACCACGAACGACACGACGAATATCAGCAGTCGTGCCTGTTTGTCGTTCTTCTGAATTATAGGACCGAGCATTTTGATACGTATTAGTCGTTACTTCTTTTTTTTCTTCTTCTCCAGCTTCAGCAACACCACGTCATCGGCACAGCGTTTTATTTCTACGCTGTCCAGGCCATCGTAATAACCGCGTATATACCTGTCTTTGTCTATCAGCACTATTTTTTCGGTGTGCATGAAATCATCCGCTCCACCCTCGGTTGGCTGTACAGACACACGCAGCTCGTTCCGGCCAAAGTCGTAAATATCCTGCTTGCTGCCGGTCAGGAACCACCAGTGGTCATGATTTACACCAAAGCGATCGGCATACGCGCGCAGCACCGGGAACGAATCATGTTCGGGGTTCACAGTTATGGAGACCAGTTGCACATCTGTTTCCAACGCATCGCGCTTCCTGGCATTCTTACGGAATGCATTTTGCAATAGCTTCATGTTGGTAGTCAGCCTGGGGCATACTGACGGACATCGCGCAAAGAAGAAATTGACAACCACAACCTTACCTGCCAAATCTTTATTTAGAGAAACCCTGTTTCCCAACTGGTTGGTTAGGGTGATGTCACTAACCTGGCGATATACCGTATCTGTGATGGTTTTGCCATCCTCTACCCGGGTTTCTACTCCCTCAGGCAGATAGTAATCAGGCAGATCGACTTTACCTTTATTCAGTGCCTTAGCCAGTAAAAAAAGAGATAGCGGTAGCAAAACCGCTACCGCTATTCCTAAAGGAAATTTTTTATTCAAAACTTTTCTGCTCATCTATCTTTTAAAGCATTAGCGCATTGGGGCAGTACTATTCATGTGCAGCCAGAAGCCACCGTCGGCAAGGAACGCGATAATGAACCAAATAAACAGTGTTAAAGGGATCAATACAGTGATCAGGAAGCTCTTTACTTCGTCGCCAAGGTGCATGAATACTGCAACAATGTAACCTGCTTTGAACAGAGTCAGTACGAGGAACAGTGTGTTCAGGATGCCTTTAGGTATGCTATAGCTGAAATACATACCCAACAGTACCTCTACAACGGTAACCGCCAGAAGTATCCAGAATACTTTCCAGATGCGGCCCACTTGTTTTTTGCTTTCAGCAGAATTGATGTCGGTATGGTGTTGCATTACGCCAGAGTACAGTTTTGACTGATCTCCTTCGTACAGGTGCTGAATATTATCTTCGGTATGATGATGCTGTGACATTATCTAGTAGTTAGTTTAGTAGTGATTATAACAGATAGAAGCAAGTGAATACGAATACCCAAACGAGATCTACAAAGTGCCAGTAGAGACCGATCTTCTCCACCATTTCGTAGTGTCCGCGACGATCATAAGTACCGTTAACGGTATTGATCAGCACCATGATGAGGAAAACCACACCGCTGGCAACGTGGCCACCGTGAAAACCGGTGATCGTAAAGAAATAGTTATAGAAATCGTGCGTGGCCTGCATGCCATGTCCCGGCAGGGCGGCAGCCACCTTGGCATCGTTCATGTTAAAAAAGCCCTTGATCGACTCAAGCGGCGCATTGGCGTCTGTGAAAGAACCCCACCATGCACCCTGGTGATGTAAGTGTGTCCACTCCCAGGCCTGGCAGCTAAGGAACGCGATACCACCGATGATCGTCCAAAGCAACCATTTGATAACGCCCTGACGATCGCCGTAGTGACCTGCGTGTACCGCGAGCACCATAGTTACCGAAGACATGATCAGGATAAAAGTCATCAAGCTCACGAACAGGAGCGGCAGGTTTGCATGGCCCATGAATGGGAATGCATGGAACACATGATTAGGATCTGGCCATACAGCGCTAAAGAAACGCGTAGTACCGTAAGAGATTAGGAAAGCGCCAAATGTAAACGCATCCGATAGCAGGAAAAACCACATCATCATTTTCCCGTAGCTCACGTTGAACGGTGAGCGTCCACCACCCCATACTTTTGTTTCCGCTGCTGCTGTAGCTGAATGTGCCATAAATTAATTTAAGTTGCTGTTGCTGTGAATTTGCGTGCGAATTTCGAAAATACTTTATTGATTTGCCAGAAAGAACATAAATAAATAAATCCACAATACATCTACGAAGTGCCAGTAGGTGGCTACTATCTCCAGTCCAGTAGCATTGTAGACCTTTACCCTTGTTCTAAAGGCGCGGAAAAATACAAACAATAATGCAAAAATGCCACCCATGATATGCAATAAGTGCAAACCCGCAATAATAAACAGGAATGACTCGCTTGGATTACCGTCTACACGGATATTGCTGGTATATAACTGCTGGAAACCGATGTATTGCAAGGCGGTAAAAAGCGAACCCAGTATCAGCGTAGCAATGATGAGCATACGATAGCGTGGCATGTACCGCTTTTTGAATGCATTAACCGCCAGTGCCATAGTTCCGCTGCTCAGCAATATAACGCCCGTGGATATCCAAAAAGTAACGGGCAGAGAATACGTTCTCCAGTTACCCTGTGCCTGGCGTACGATGTAGGCGCTGGTAAGGCCTGCAAACATCATGATGATGCTCGCGATGGCTATCCATAAAGCAAATTTCTGCGGATGAATTTTCTTTCTCTGCACTTCTGAAGCAACCCCTTCCATAAATCAAGAAAAATTAAAGTTTATCAAATAACAAAGCCAACAGTACAACCGGCAGGTATATGAACGATGAGAACATCACCCTTTTAGCTGACTTGTGGTCGTTTTGTATATAAAAATAGATAGACGCGATAAAATAGAATACCCCGCAAGCCATTGTGATCCACATGCCGATATTGCCTGTCATGCCTACCATACGGGGCATGATGGCCATAGGTATCAGCACGATGCTGTAAAACATACACTGCAAACCGGTGAAACGGGTCCTGCCCTGGCTGGAAGGAAGCATGCGGATGCCGGCCTTCAGATAATCTTCATACCCAACCCAGGCTATAGCCCAGAAGTGCGGGAACTGCCAGAGGAATTGTATCATGAATAAGATCCAGCCACCTACACCCATGCTACCTGTAGCAGCTACCCAGCCGATAAGCGGAGGTAATGCGCCGGGGATAGCACCGATCAGCACCGCAACCGGGTGCACTTTTTTCATAGGTGTGTAGGCAAATGCATATAATAACAAAGAAACAAAGCTTAGTAAGCCTGCCAGCGGATTGAAGAAATAGCTTAGCATCCAGGTGCCTAGCAGTCCGGCAACCGTAGCCAACGCCCACGCTTCTGCAATACCCATGCGGCCATCCGGCATAGGACGCGACATTGTACGCTTCATAAAAGCATCGCTGTGACGTTCCAATATCTGATTGATAGTATTAGCTGCGCCTGTTACCAGCACACCACCAATGAACAGGATAGTAACATTGAACCAGTCGAACTGAACCCCCGGGGCCAGCAGATAGCCCACTACACTTGAAAAAACCACCATGAAACTCAGGTTGGGTTTCAGCAACTGGGCATAATCCCTAAAACGAGACAATAACAACAAGTGCCATTTAGCTCTAAGACGGGCTTCACGCAACATTATCGGGAGTAATTTGAAAAGTTGGGCAAAGGTAGGAAATAAATGCCCAAAGGGGAAGGGCCTATGTAAATAAAATGGTCTTTGCATGCATACTACTACATATACAAAATCAACGTATAAGTTGCAGATCACCCTTACCCCAGAGGTCATCACAAATACTGGATCTCGCCTTGTAAAAATAAAAATAGGTGCCTAACTCTGCCTGCTGTCCGTTGAAATTACCATCCCAGCATTTGGAAAAGTCACCAGTGTGAAACACCTCCTGCCCCCAGCGATTAGCTATCGACAGCTCGAAATCGGTTACCTCGCCCGGAATGTGTACCCGGTAGCAGTCGTTTTTACCATCAAGGTTTGGAGTAAAGGCATCGGGAGCAAACAACCTACCCTTACCACTAAAAACTTTTATTTCAGCTGTATCCAGGTTGCGGCAGCCCCAGTTATCCGTACCCGTCACTGTATATAATGTATTTGACACCGGACGTGCATGGGTAAATTGTTCATTAGGATTAGTCAGATCGTCTGCTGGATGCCAGGTATAGGTTAACGCCCCCATGGCGCCAAGCTGGGCATGATCCAGGCCGCAATCCATATCCTTTGCTATGTAGATCTTTACCTCAGGCAGCGGGTGCACCTCAACCCTTGCTCTTAAGAAAGCTTCCCTGCCGCACACGGTGTCTTTTATGTGCACGGTGTACTCACGGCTTAGCTTTACCCACACATGCGGTACAGGACTGGATGCAGGATAAAGAGAATCTGTAGGTAACCACTCGTAAACATCTCCTCCTGAGGCATTTAGAGTAATGGTATCGCCAATGCACACATCATTGATCTCCTTTACTTTAAAATCGGCCGGCCTGATGGCTACTGTAACAGTACCTGTGTCCACACACCCATATTCATTAGTAACCACTAGATGGTAAGCCGTGGTTTGATAGACCGTCACATCAGGTTCCGGAACTGTAGCATCTGACAGGCCATCGGTTGGAAACCAACGATAAGTAAGTCCTCCTGCACCTTTCAGCCGAATGGTAGCACCGGGGCATATGGCTGTATCAGCCCCTGCATCAGCAGCAGGCTTCGGGTTCACCCAAATGCTGGCACCGGTACCTGTACCGGGCGGGGTACATGGCGACTGGTTTTTGAGGCTGGTTAGGGTATATTGCTTCGTCTTCGTAGCGCGCCCCGGAACTGAAAACTTCTCCCCGCTTTCCAAAACGTTTTGAGTAATCACCGTGGTACCGTCCGTATAGGTAAGCAGGAAGGGGCCTGCGCCTGCAGTGGCAATAAATTGCAGGAACGCCTCATCTCCTTCACACACTGTATCGCCTACCAGGTGGCCCGAAGGAGGTGTGTAGGTGTTGCTCCAGTCGTATTTCGCCAGAAAGACGTCTGCACCACCGGTGCTATTCCTGACATGAGAGCTGGCGAACGGACCAAAATCTACATTGCCGGGAGAAAAATACCCTGACAGGTATAGATTGCCGGACTTGTCCGCACTAAGCTTATAGGCATTGTCATGCTCGCCGTCGCCGGTATTGAATGAGCAAATGTAATCTCCGTCCAGACTGTAACGCACAAGGAAGATATCATTTTTGCCCCCGGAAGTTAGGCTGCCTGTATTAACGGAAGGATCAAAATCAACGGTATTCTGAAAATATCCCGTGCAATACACGAAGTTATTTGCAACGGCTATGCTCCACCCGAAATCTGTTTCCGCTCCGCCTAATATATGCCCCCACTTTAGCTGCCCGTTTTTGCCGTACCGCGCAATGAACACATTAGACTTATCGCTCCCGGCAGGTCTTGTATGTAAGCCGGTCGACGCACTGAATTTCATCGAGTTACTTTCAGTGTAGCCTATGACGTAAATATCATCATTATTATCGAGTACCAGGTCTATTGCCTGCTCATTGCCCGAACCCTTTATATCGGTAACCTGTTGAAATACCCCATCGGTACTATATTTCACAACAAAGCCATCGTGACCTGACGAGGCGGACAATAACGCCTGCGCAGGAGAGGGATCGAAGTCGCTGGTACCCATGTAACAGCCGGCCAGGTATAAATATCCCTTATCATCCGTCTGCATGGCCCATACTCCATTATCAACACCATTCTGGCCGCCCCCGCCAAAATTGAATCCCCATACCAGTTGTCCCGAGGGCGAATATTTAATGAGTAAGGCTGTGCCGAAACTACTGTTCAGATAAGTGTTTACCGAGGGATTCGGATCAATATCCATTATATTGTGAAAATTACCCCCAACATAGATGTTGCCTGCCGGATCGGCAACCGTTGAATGCGCGTCGTCAAACTCACCTGTACCACCAATAGTGCGCGCCCACGAAAATGCACCTTTGTCGTTATACACGGCCACAAAACCATCGGCTATGCCAACAGCGTTCAAATTTTGGGTATTGGCTCCCGGATCAAAATCTACACCGTAGCCGCGATACTGGCCGACGATAATGGCATTGTTCTTTGCGTCTATTGCCAGGTTCTTTACAAAGTCATTGCCTGCACCGCCCGCGTTGAATCCCCAAAGAAACGCTCCATTGGAAGTATAGCAGGCAAGAAAAATATCGCGCTGACCATTGCTGCTGATAATAAAATTGGAAGGAGAAGGATCAAGATCCATTGTGCCTGTGAAACTGCCCGCGAGGTAAACGTTGCCGTTAGGAGCTACTTTGCATGAGCGGCCATCGCCATCACCCGCGCCGGCGAGTTGCGTAACCCAAAGCGCTTGCTGCGCACCAAGGTACGGGCTGTAAAAGCATACAGACACAATCAGAAAAAAGGCCGTCCGTATCATAGGTTCAGGTCGCGTTTCATAGCAGTGATACTAACGACGAAGTAACTGCTTTTATTGCAGTTGAAGCTGAACAGGCGAGTTAAATTTCAGTAATATTTTACCAGCTGCCGCTAGCACCACCGCCACCAAAACTGCCGCCGCCAAATCCCCCAAAGCCGCCGCCTGATCCACCGCCGCCCCAGCTACTACTGCCACCGCCAAAACCGCCGAAAATGACCGGCCCACCCCAGCTCCGGTATCCGCGGCGACTCATATAACCGCCACCTCCGCGTCCACCGCCACGACTGAAGAGCCACAAAATGATAACAATGAATATGATAAGACCCAGCGGAAATCCACGTTTGCCTTCATCTTTATCCTTTTCGTCGTTGGTATATTCTCCTTTAGTAGCAGCAATAATGGCGTCCGCCGCCTTATTGAAACCCTGATAGTAATTGCCTTTCTTAAACTCAGGGACGATCTCATTGCGAATGATACGGCCGCTTGTGGCGTCGGTCAAAGCACCTTCAAGGCCATAACCTGTTGAGATGTTAACATCGCGATCATCAAGCGAGGCAAGTACCAACACCCCGTTGTCTTTACCCTTACGACCCACACCCCAGCGATTGCCCAGCTCAACGGCATACTGGGCCACTTCATAGCCACCAAGATTTCTGATTGTGACGATTGTGATCTGTGTGGAAGTTGTCTTATCAAAATCAACTAGCTTCTGCTCCAGCTGTGCCTGCTCATCTGCGCTCATCATTCCCGCGAGGTCATTGACCAGGCGGGGCGGTATAGGTTTAGCCGGAAAATCTTTATCGCTTTGGGCCAGCAAAGGAAATGAAAGCGCCAGTATCACCCATAGCGTCAAAGAGTATTTCAGGAAAGCAGGTTTCACCATGATCGTCATTTGCCAAAAACAATTTCGTCGGGCAGCTCGTTGTGCGGAATAGATGGATCGTAAGGAAAATGCTGCGCTAACGCCTTGCCCAATTCATTGATGCAAACACAAAGGCCTTCAGCCAGTCTTCCTTCTTTCAAATAGTTTTTAAATTCTTCAGCTGCTGTTTTCCAAAACAGGGGTCCGCCGGCCTGTTCATAGATCTCTTTGTCACCCATAATGGCAAACTGGTGATCGTCGATGGCCATATACACCAATACAGCATTGCGACGCTCAGTTTCGTGCATATGCAAACCGGCAAATAACTCAATTGCACGGTCCATAGCGTCAACATAAGCACAACGACTTTCGAGAAATACCCGAAGCTCGCCTGTAGTACCGCCTTCAGCAGCCTGTATACAAGCCACTACTTTCTCCTGGTCTTCAGCAGAAAGCAGTGGCTTGTTTTTGCGGAATAATCCCATGTTAATTAGAATTGAACCTGCGGAACTTTTTGGGCGCCGGCCTCAGCCTCGAACATTCCGCGTTTCTCAAAGCCTAACATACCCGCAAAGATGTTGTTCGGGAAAGTGCGTACCTGTACGTTATATTCCTGTACGGCATCGTTGAAGTTTTTACGCGCTACGGTTATCCTGTTCTCTGTGCCCTCCAGCTGATCCTGCAGTGCAAGAAAGTTTTGGTTGGCCTGCAGTTGCGGATAAGCTTCCGATACCACCATCAACCTGCCGAGCGCAGCGCTCAGCTCGCCTTGCGCCTGCTGGAACTCGCGTATTTTTTCCGGAGTAAGATTATCAGGATTCACCTGTATAGACGTGGCTTTTGCACGGGCGTTGATCACGTCGGTAAGTGTTTTATTTTCGTGTGCAGCAGCCCCTTTCACGGTAGCTACGAGGTTGGGCACCAGGTCGGCACGGCGTTGGTACTGGTTCTGCACTTCACCCCATTTACTTTTTACATTCTCGTCCGTATTCACTAAGGTTTTCTGCAGGTTGCAGGTCATGCAGCCGCCTATCATTAATATGGCCAGCAGTATTACAATAACAAGAGTACCTTTTTTCATGAGTTGCAAATTTTAATCGAAAGTAATGCTTCTTTATCATATAAAAATGAACGCTGAAAATTATCAGCGTTCACGAATTCTATGGGTTAGTTATTACCTGTTTAAATAAAGTCTGCCGGCAAAACCGAACATGTTATGCGGGAAGAAGTCGACGTCACTCAGGAAGTTTATTGCTGGTTTAAAATCAGCACTTAATCCAAGTGGTATGTTCTTGAAATTGTATTCAATACCGCCTATACCGTCAATACCAAAAATGCCTTCATCTCCATTTTTCCATCGCCCTTCGCGATTGCTGTACCAGTGACCGCGATCCCACACGCCGAAGTGCAAGCCCCCGCCAAAAAAGATCCGCCACGATGGGTCCGGTAAACTAATGTGGTACTCCGCAAGGCCTACCACGTTAAAACTTTCACCTTCCAGGCCAAACACGCCACCGGCGTTCATCTGTGCTTCGATAGCGAGATTGGGGTCAATGAAAAACTTACCAGTAAAACCGCCGCCATCAGGTGTGGCGCGAAGGCCGAGCCCTACCCGGCCGCGTTGCGCGTAGCCAAGATTAGCAATACAAATGCAAAGTGTGATAAATGCGATAAACAATAATAGTTTCTTCATAAAGTGTGTTGTGTTAAAGGTTTCATCAAAAAGAGTATGCCAGAAGATGCTATATGTTAAAGATTATCAAACTGTTTTGCGAAACTTTAACAATGTCAGTTATTTTTGCAGCCAAACATCAATTGATGCAGGGATACGAAGCAACACTCGACTACGCACGCGACCAGGACCAGATAGATATTTTATATTCATTTAGGGAACGTTTCCTGTTTCCCCAACATAACGGCCGCGATGTCCATTATTTCTGTGGAAATTCGCTTGGCCTGCAACCCAAAAGTGTTGGTTACCTAATGCAAATGGAGCTGGATGATTGGGCCCGGCACGGGGTGGAAGGACATTTTCGCGCACGTAATCCCTGGTTCTCTTACCACCATCTTTTCTCAGAAAGACTGTCGAAGATCGTTGGTGCAAACAAGGATGAGGTAGTTGCTACCAACACACTAACAGTAAACCTGCACCTGTTGATGATCTCCTTCTACCGCCCGAAAGATGGCAGGTACAAGATCATTATGGAGGCAGGCGCTTTCCCTTCAGACCAATATGCCGTGGAAACACAGGTACGTATGCATGGGTATGACCCTGCAGATGCGATCATCGAGATCGCTCCCCGTAAAGGTGCTTATACTATAGACGAAGAAGATATTATCTCAGCGATTGAAAACGCCGGCGACACATTAGCATTGGTTATGTTCGGAGGTGTGAATTATTATACCGGTCAGTTCTTCAACCTGGAAAGAATAGCAGCCACAGCACATAAAGTGGGCGCGTACGCCGGATTTGACCTGGCACATGCAGTAGGAAATATTCCGCTTAAACTACATGACTGGAATGCGGATTTTGCCTGCTGGTGTTCCTATAAGTATCTCAACTCGGGCCCCGGCGGGGTGGGTGGCATTTTTGTTCATGAGAAGCACAACAGCAACCCCGATATCTTCAGGCTTGGCGGCTGGTGGGGCAATGATGAAAAGGACCGCTTCAAAATGGAGAAAGGCTTCTTCCCGCAAAAGAATGCGGGCAGCTGGCAAATGAGCAATGCCCCTGTTTTCAACATGGTAGCACACAATGCATCGCTTGACATCTACGACAAGGTGGGTATGAAAGCGCTCCGTGAAAAGAGCGAAAAGCTTACAGGTTTCACCGAATACCTGCTGCGACAGGTCAAACACCTGCCGTTCGAGATCATCACCCCGCAAGAGCCCTCGAAACGCGGCTGCCAGTTATCTTTGCTATTCAAAGAGCGCGGCAGGGAAGTATTTGATAAGCTGACAGAAAACGGCATTGTAGCCGACTGGCGCGAACCGAATGTTATTCGCATAGCCCCTGTGCCGCTGTACAACACTTTCGAAGATTCATTACCTTCGAACCGCATCCCCGAAAGCTGATATTCCCAAACGTTCCACTGAAGCTGCTTACACCCCTTAATGAAAAGCTGGAACTGATATCGCACGAAGGGATCGAGCATATCGTAGTCCAGCCCTTTACCCGCGATTTCAGCAACCTCACAGCCGGGCAATACATCAGGGAATTCCTCGTCAAAAAGTTCAAACCGGAAAGTATCGTCATTGGTTATGATCATCACTTTGGCTACGACCGTACCGGGAATATCGAGCTATTGAAAAAGCATGCTACCTCTTACAACTACAAGGTGTTTGAGATAAGCGCACAGCTGATAGACGAGGCTGCTGTAAGCTCTACCAAGATCAGGCAGGCATTGGATGAAGGACATGTTGCAGAAGCTGCATCTATGCTGGGAAGGCATTACAGCCTCCGAGGTCACGTAACAGGCGGAGCCAAACTGGGCCGCACAATTGGCTATCCAACTGCTAACCTGCTGCCGGAAGATCCTGAGCAACTAATACCAGCGAATGGTGTATATGCTATACTCGCCAACTCTGGTGGCGAAACCTATAAAGGCATGCTGAATATCGGCTACAGGCCAACTGTAACAAGGGATATGGTGCTACATATTGAAGCACACCTTTTTGATTTCGATAAAGACATTTATGATCAAACGCTGGAGCTGTTGTTCGTAGAGCGCCTGCGGAATGAACAGAAATTCCCTTCGGTAGATGCATTGAAGGAGCAACTACACAAAGACAAAGAAGCAGCAAGGGCCATTTTAAAAGCCTAAGCTATCTCCATCTTCCCGATCATCTCTTTCAGCAACTCGCTATCATGCACATTGCTGTCTATACCTACTGCTTTGGTACTGTATTTACCTAGTAGCATCAGGCAATACTCCACTCTCGGCAGCGGCCAGCGTTTTGCTGTAGCCATGATCTCGCGTACGCGACTTGGATAAGTCCCAAGTGCTGCAGCCATTTCTTTATCATTCTTGCCCTGCAGAAAATGCGCCTGGTATATACGGTTGAAATGCGAATAGAACGAGCCTATGATCAACACCATTGGTGCCGATTTGGGATTGGCTATAAAATAAGACAGCATCCGGTACAGCTTATCCTTATCCCCGCTTGTAAGCGCCTCCGGAAACTCGAACACGTTGTAATCCCGGCTGACACCGATATATTTTTGAATAAGCCCTGCTGAAAGAGTTTTTTCTTCAGGCACGTTGATGCGCACCTTCTCCACTTCGTTCACGATCTTTTGCAGGTCGTTTCCGAGGTAGGTAGCCAGTATCTGCGCTTCGCGTTCCGGTACTTCGAAGCCGATGCTGTGACCATAATTCTGCACCCAGCCAGGCACCTGCTCGTCTTTTATCTTATCTGATGTAAAATGAACACCCTTTTCTTTAGCATATTTTACCACCTTGCTCCGGCCATCTGCTTTCTTGAACCTATGCTCCAGCAGTAAGATCGTTGTCGGGGCGGGGTTCTCGAGGTAACCTGCCAGGTCGTTGAAACCTTTCATCTGCGCTGCATCTTTCACAATCACCACCTGGCGCTCGGCAAACATGGGAAAACGCCTGCAGGAATTCACGACATCCACCCATTCGGCATCCTTGCCATACAGCACCATAAGGTTGAAATCGCGCTCTCCCGGCTCCAGTATCTTTTCTTCAAAGAAGCTGGTGATCATATCGAGATAATAGGGTTCTTCCCCATCTATGAGGTATACAGGCGCAAATTGCCGCGCCTGTAAGGATTGCATTAGTTTTTTGAATTCAGCCGTCATACTAATCGTTCACAAAAACAGGCTCAGGATGCACATCGCTGATGCCTTTCAATTTTAGATACACTTTTGCCGCGGTTAGCACATCCTGCATACAGTATTTACCAATACGCTGCAGGTCGCCTTGTTTCCAGTACACATCGCCCACCATGCTGCCGTCTATGTCTTCTTTCGGCGAAGGTATTCCCAATATTTCTGCCAGCAAAGACAGGGAAGTATAATGTTTATAATCGCCGAATTTCCACATCTCGAGCGTGTCGATGTGCCCTATTTCCCAAGGCTTCTTTCCACTCAGCTGCATACAGTCTGGCAGTCCCATACCATTAATGAGCATACGCCTGCAGAGAAAGGGTATATCAAACTCTTTTATGTTATGTCCGCAGAATTTAAGCCCTGGATAGTACTCCTGGAACCGCGAAATCACCTCGCAAAACTCATTTAACAAAACTTTCTCATCATTATTGGCAAGCGCTTTCAGGCGCATCCGCCACTCTCCTTCATGTTTGTGAAAGCTGCCAAAACCTATTACGACTACCTTAGCGAATTCCGAAAAAATCGCTGCCTTTTCTTCATAAAGTGTTGCTGCATTGGCAGTTTCATTCGAGCTGCTTTTAAGATATTTCGCCTTCTTGCTCCATTCAATTTGCATTCGTTCGCTCAGCTGTTCAAATTCCGGAACAAACGATACGGTTTCTATGTCAATGAAAAGTATATGTTTCAGTTCTTCCATTGGCCGAGGTGATTATATTTGCAATCTAACATAAAAAAGCTGGTAATCTTATGAATCAGGAATTTAACAGACCTTCTGAACAATCCTTACCGCCAAACCCTACGCCGCCGAAGCGCAATAACACATGGATCTACATTACGATCATTGCGCTGCTGCTTATCTCCAACATTGTATTGTTTTTCAACCGTAGTAAGGTTGTAGAACAAAAGGAGGACGCCGAGATCCAATTTGCCTCTTCCGACTCATCGCGCCGGGCTGTTGAAACAGAGTACAATGCTGCTCTTGTACGCCTGGACGAACTCGTGTCGAAGAACGCCCAGATGGACAGCATGCTCAACGACCGGGATAGCGAAGTGGCAAAACTGAAAAAGCAGATCGATGCCATTGTGCGTGATAAAAATGCTTCTTCTGCAGACCTTGGCCGCGCCAAACGTTTGATCGCGACCCTTAACTCGAAGGTGCGTACCTACGAAGAGCGCATTGCAGAGCTGGAACAGGAAAACACGGAACTTACCGAATCAAATGTATCACTGGCTCGTGAGCGGGATACCGCAGTAAGCCAAAGTACAGCCCTGGCTCAGAAAGTAAAGCTGGGCGCCGTATTGCATGCATCCAACATAAGGATGACACCAATAGACCTTCGCAGGGGTGGGCGCAAAATAAAGGAGACCGAAAAAGCGAGCAAAGTAGATGTACTGCGCATCAATTTTGATATTGACGAGAACCGCATAGCCGAAAGCGGAAGCAAAGAGATCTTCCTGCGCATATCAGGCCCTGATGGCAATGTACTTAGCAATGCAGCTTATGGCTCAGGCGTAACGACAGCAGCTGATGGACAATCTCTGAATTATACCTTGCTGAAACAGATCGAACTCTTAAAGAATCAGCCGGTGAGAGATGTCATCGTAGATTGGAACCAGGAGAGCGACTACAAACGCGGTGCCTATAATATCCAGCTCTTCCATGAGGGCTATAAAATAGGCGAAGGGAGAGTCTTCCTGAAGTAAAATTGGTAACTTTAAACGAATGGCACATTATCAGTTAACAATTTGATAATGTGCCATTCCTTTTTAGTTAACAGCCACTAGCCTAATATTGTGCCGGATTTCACGGACTATATGGATACATTACCAGGCAAAATACTGATCGTTGACGACGAGCCGGATATAGTTGAATTTATCAGCTATAACCTTAAGGGAAAAGGATATCTCGTTTCTACCGCAAAAGACGGCGTTGAGGCGATCAGGAAGGCACGCGAGTTCAAACCCGACCTGATACTGCTCGATGTGATGATGCCCAATAAAGACGGCATCCAAACCATCAAAGAACTCAGGGCAATGCCTGACTTCGATCAGACGGCTATCATCTTTCTTACCGCCCTCAGCGATGAAAAGTCCGAGATAGAAGGTTTAAAAACCGGTGCGGACGATTATATTGCCAAACCGATAAAACCCGAATTGCTGGCAACCCGTATAAGCGCAGCTCTTCGCCGTTTCCGGAAAGAAGACGACCAGGAGCAAAAACTGGTATTCGGCGATCTGGAGATCAACAAAACCAAATACACCGTCATCTACCAGGAACAGGAAATCCTGCTTGCCAAAAAGGAATTTGAATTGCTCGCCCTGTTGGCTTCAAAACCGGGCCGTGTCTTCCTGCGCAATGAAATACTGCAACGCATTTGGGGCACTGACGTTATCGTTGGCGATCGAACAATAGACGTCCATATCCGTAAAATACGACAGAAGGTAGGCATCGATCTGATAACCACGGTTAAGGGCGTAGGATATAAATTCGAAATGCCGTAGTTTAGTACAATGTCGGTACTACGAAGTAAAAGTCCCTCACCCCGGCTCTTGTCACTATTCACTGCACTGATCATTTCAACGTCCAATGCGTTGTTAAGCCTGACGCTCAGACCGCAATGGTACATGCCAATTGTAGTATTTGGCATCACTTTTATAATTACCTATTGGCTGTATTACTACACGCTTCAACGGTTCATTTACCGCAAGATCAAGCTCATTTACAAATTCATCTACCAAACCAAGGCTACAAAAAAGGAGGAATACTTCTACGAAAACCTCCTTCCTCGAAAGTCGATTGAAGAAGTAAGTGACGACGTTCAAAAATGGGCCATTCAAAAACGTGACGAGATCGCCGTACTGCAGGCCAATGAACAATTCCGTAAAGAATTTCTGATGAACCTCGCACACGAGCTGCGCACACCCATTTTTGCCATACAAGGTTATGTGGATACATTGCTCGGAGGAGCGCTGAACGATCCGGAGGTAAATGAGAAATTTCTGGGCAACGCTTCAAAAAGCACCGAACGCCTCGTTCGGCTGGTGGACGACCTGGGCGAAATATCGAAACTGGAATCGGGCCGGATACCTCTTGTGCAAGAGTCTTTTCTTATACAGGAACTGATCAAGGATGTGTACGAAGAGCTATCGCTCAGGGCGAAAGAGAAAAACATTCAGCTCACTTTCAAAAAAGGCACAGAGCGCCCGTTAGCGGTATACGCTGATAAACAGAAGATCAAACAGGTGTTGGTGAACCTTGTGGAGAATGCCATCAAATATGGCCACGACAACGGAACGGTGACAGCAGGAAGCTATATCGTGGATGACAAACACGTATATACCGAGATCTCAGACGATGGTCCCGGCATAGCAGAAGAACACCTCTCCCGCATTTTCGAACGTTTCTACCGCGCCGACCGTAGCCGCAGCCGTACCATA
>JAJNBR010000275.1 GCA_021156265.1 Flavipsychrobacter sp. | reverse complement strand
GCAAAACCTAAAAGGAAACCCGCCGTAAAAACAATAAAGCAACCCGAAAAAATACAGCTCGCAGAAGGACTGATAGCAAACAACCCGCAGCAAAAAGCGGAAACAGTTCAGGAACCAGGGAACGTTGAACAACCGGTCATAACACAAACCAAACCTATCATTAAACGGCCGAAAGCAGTACACCTGCTGGATATAGATAACGAGAACCGACAAGCTGTGATACAAAACCCAAGGGAACTGCAAGGCGGCCTGCCCCAACGCATAGTGAATTTAATACCCGGACGACCCTATTCTAATACTGAGAACGACCGCAAACCCACATCGCTCTTTAAAACCCACTAAACTATAATCAGAAAAGGTATGAAATTGAAATTCGCGATCCTTATCGCATGCCTGAGTGTATATGGACATATGGTCCTGGCGCAAAATGACGGGATATCGAGGACGCCCGTAACCAGCGAAATTGAGATCAATAAGACGCTTTTTGACATGGACACGCTGGATGCCAACTACTATTTCCGCGCCAACCTGCCCGACAATAATTACCTGACCATAGAATTTAAAAGGCTAGGTTACTGGCCGGGCAAAGGTTTTCTGAAAGAAGTATTTAGCACCGCGCGCGACGTGGCCGCTAACGTAGCCGACTCCTTTGCTAAACCCGGCACTTCCAAACGTGTTGATATCAATATACCGATGAGTGGCGAACCACTGACGGTGAGGGTGACGGAACATATCACCTCAGGCAATGTCCTGGTGATGGACAAAGGTGGCAATATGCCCCTGAAGATAGGCATGGACACGATCAGGATTCTAAAAACATTCGCGAAGATCAAAGAGAAAAAATACGAGTCACTGGTGCAGGTGCAGTATACTTTTATTCTTAAAGACCTGGATCAAATAAACACACTGGCAAACGAACAGGTCATTGACAGCGTAGAAACAGCCTTTGACAACCTGGTGCATAAGAAGAATGATAAATGGATGTTCCCGAACGCATGGTACAATGGACTGGACGCAGTTTATGATCCTTACAATCCAAAAGCAAAAAAGGTAATGACCACTGCAGGATCGGGCGGCATGTTCAATGGCATTGCTGTTGATGCTAATGTCGGGGTCAGCCTCTTCAGAAATGAGCTTGCACCTACCATTGGTTACGGACTTAGCTATAAATGGCTGACAAGAAACAAAGACTACACGTATATAGGCGTATCAATGTCTGCACTTGCATTATTTGAGCGTTTTGGAAATAAAGTGGAGATGTACGACGTGACGTTCCTTAATGCCGAATGGGGTACCATGTTCACCAAACCGCATACAATGATACCGCTTTATAGCACGGCAATTGGGTTTCGATATTTATTAAGAAACAAATTCAATTCGCCGACAGTGCCCGGAGATGGCTATTCGATGTTCTTTAAATACAGTTTGTCGAAATCGACAAGCATTGGCTTCGACTTATACTTTCTTGAGCCGGAAGAAACATCGTGGGGAGTGTCGCTGTACTTTAAGATACTCTAAAAACAACCGGGCAGCCACAGTGTGGCCGCCCGGTGCTATTTCAATATTTGTTTTATCAGGCCAAACTTGCTGCAACCGCAGGCGTCTTTTTACCCGATACAAAATACATTTCCACCATACCCTTGTGCTTGGCCATCATAGGCCCGCGAGATACGCAGTTGAAACGGTGTTTGATCAGGTCGTGCGTGGTGCCGGAGATATTGACCATCCCCGGCTCGCCGTGCTGCTGCATACGCGCCGCCATATTTACAGTATCGCCCCATATATCGTAGGCAAATTTCTTAACACCGACCACGCCTGCCACCACCGGTCCTGAATGTATGCCTATACGCACCTCAAAAGCTACCTGCCCCAGGTTTTTCCTTTTCTCAGAAAGCTCATTTACTGCCGCAGCCATTTGAAGACCAACATCTACAATCGTAACCGGGTTGTTAGAATTAGCCACGGGCAGTCCTGATACGCATATATAGGCATCGCCTACTGTTTTGATCTTTTCAACGCCGTATTTTCCAACGATCCGGTCGAAGGTTTCAAAATATTCATCGATACCGGACACCAGTTCTTCAGGCGAGAGGTTTTCTACTATACTCGTGAAGTCTTTGATGTCGGCAAACAACACCGTAACAAGATCGTAATTGCGCGCAGTGGTCTTGCCGGTCTCTTTCAGCTCTTCCATCACCTCGGCAGGTAAGATGTTCAGCAATAGTTCTTCAGATCGGTGCTTTTCTTCGGCAATGATATCGTTCTTCTCCTTCAGAATACGCAAGGCTTTATTCTTTTCACTGTCGTACATGTTGACCACCATAAAAATGATAAGCAGGTGACCAGCCGTAGCTGCTACCGTTTGAAACAACCAATAATCCTTGTTGAACTCGGGCACAAATTCAACCCCTTGTGCCTGCAGCACACCATAGGTAACGATAATACCAACACCTACCAAAAACCAGAATATGGCAGGTTTACGCCCCAGGAAGAATAACGCCATCAGGCAACATACTGCCAGTATCTGCGGGTCTGTTGCCGTATGGTATACACCGCCGCTCACATACATGATGCGTGTTTCGGCCAGTGCCATAGCGGCGATATAGCAGTTCACCAGCAGCGGCAGATGTACGCCACGTTTTAGCAGGAAAGGCAATGTAATGTTTACTGCGGCAAAAGCTATAATAACAGTAAGTGCACCGTAATAATCCAGCCATATGACCTGCGGTATGTAGAGTAGTGCGTACAGCGCGCTGATGAAGCACACCGAAACGAATATCCGGCGTTTACGGTACTCCCACTCGTCGCTTTTTGCCTCTACAGGCACAAAGCTGCTAAACCAATCATTTAATCGCATAGTCGAGCATTCCTTTTTGTTTTTGGTATAATAAATATATATAATAAATATCGAAAACTGCACAGCCTATATACAGCGTTGTGAGGAAAGGCATGTTATAGTGCAGCAGGAATGCCACACTGGTCAGGCCGGTGCCCAGGAACTTTGTCCAGGCTGTTGTAAGCGAGTTGCCCTCAAAGCCGGGAATAAACACCAGGTAGATAAACGACACCGACATGATCAGGTTGATGATATAGGCATCGAATACTGCGATCGGAATATCGTAGTTGGTAATGAAAAAGTACGAGGCGATGAATGCAGTGACCAATCCGAGCAAGAACAGCGTTTTGAAGTTCTTTTTTATGTACGGGTTACGTATTTGCTTATCGCCATACCGGTAGGCATGTACCACAATAAAAATATCAAGCACCATCCATGCCACGCAACCAAATGCTACAAGCATACCCATGTCGGGCAGAAAGAAAAGAGAGGTGGTTACCTCATACCCAAAGTTGAGGCAAATAGCCACTACGGGAATGCCTATGGTTTTCTTTTTTATGATACCACGGATAGCATCGATATACGCCCACACCCATAACATTGCGGCACAAAAGAAAATAACGATCACCGGCATTTCATAGTGCGAGGTATCGATCCATGGATGCGGCGTGCGGATGTAATCAACCAGGTTTTGGATATGGTCGGCAGGTAGAATGTGTCGCCCCTGTGTGTCGTTAGCTAACATGCGATCTATCTATGATTAATCTTCTGTTTCATTGGTTACGGCACCTTTGCCAGCCATTTTTTTCAGTTCAGCTATCGGCCAGCCAATTATTTTTCCCGTAAGAGACAGCAGCGGACGCTTAAGGTCTTTGTAGGGCAAGCCCTTATCATAACGTTTCTTATCATGATGTCGTGCGCGTACTACAAAATGCGGCTCATGCAGGTTCCAGATATCACACTCGTCAGCATCTACGCCCGAAACATCAAGGATGGCATTTACTGCGCGTCGGGCAGCCTCATTGGCCCCTTCCATGGTTGCCAGGTCGGTAAAGGTGCGGACATAGTCGCTGGCCAGAAAGAAGTTTTGTATGCGTGTATAAGCTTCCGGTCGCAGGCTCCAGGTATTCACCCTGTTCACCAGCAATGGCTCTGCATTCTCCAGTACAAATGGCTTGTCTTTTGCTTCCGAAGGATGAATGTCTGAATCGAT
>JAJNBR010000035.1 GCA_021156265.1 Flavipsychrobacter sp. | reverse complement strand
GCTTTCGACTTGCCAACGCAAATTGGTTATGACTCAGACCACGAAATGGCCGAAGGTGAGGTAGGAAAAGTGGGTGTTGCTATCGACTCGCTCGAGGATATGGAGATCCTGTTCAAAGACATCAAGCTACAGGATATCTCTACCTCTATGACAATCAATGCTACGGCGTTCATCCTGTTGTCATTGTATATAGCCCTTGCAAAAAAGCAGGGCGCTGACATACGCAAGATAGCGGGCACCATCCAAAACGATATTCTTAAAGAATACGCGGCGAGAGGCACTTATATATACCCGCCCGGCCCGTCAATGCGCCTGATCACTGATATTTTTGAATACTGTAGCAAAGAAGTTCCGAAATGGAATACGATATCCATCTCGGGCTATCATATCCGCGAGGCTGGTTCGGATGCAGTGCAGGAACTGGCATTTACACTTGCCAATGGTAAAGCATATCTGCAGGCTGCTATAGAAAAAGGACTTGACATCAACATATTCGCACAGCGCCTTTCCTTTTTCTTCAATGCTCACAACAATATTTTTGAAGAAGCGTCGAAATTCAGGGCTGCCCGTCGTATGTGGGCACACATCACTCGTTCTCTCGGCGCTACCGATCCCAAAGCGCAAATGCTGCGCTTTCACACACAAACCGGCGGCAGCACGCTCACAGCACAACAGCCGAAAAACAATATTGTTCGCGTAACGCTGCAGGCGCTGAGCGCAGTGCTGGGGGGTACACAATCTTTGCATACCAACGGCTATGACGAAGCGCTGTCCCTGCCTACCGAAGAGGCTGCAACGATCGCTCTGCGAACACAGCAGATAGTAGCTTTTGAAAGCGGCGCTACTCAAACGGTCGATCCGCTGGCCGGCTCCTACTACGTAGAAAATCTTACTAATGAGATTGAAACAGCTGCCTGGAAGCTAATTGACAAAATAGATGTGATGGGCGGGGCAGTGAAAGCCATCGAGCAAGGCTTTATACAGGACGAGATAGCACGCTCGGCCTATCAATACAATAAAGATATCGAGACAGGAGAAAAGATCATCGTTGGCGTCAACAAGTTCATTGCTAAAGAAGAAGGCCAGACACCGGTATTGAAAATCGATGATTCTATTCGGCACGGGCAAATGGAAAAGCTGCGCTCCCTGCGCGAGCGCCGCGATAACGCCAAGGCCGCTGCCTCCCTTGAAGCAATACGCCGGACGGCTACAACTTCAGCTAACCTGATGCCGGTAGTAATCGAAGCAGTCGAAAATCTTTGTACGCTCGGTGAAATATCCGATACGCTGCGGGGCGTTTGGGGCGAATTCCGCGGCTAAGGCAGCCTCAGGAGCTTCGTGGTGACCGAGTCGCGCTGGCGCTCCCATGCCCACGCGCTGATGGACACCTTGTCGTAGGTTTCAATACCTTCTTTCTGGTTATGCAATTTCAGGTATTCATCATACAGGTAACTGCTGTAGTCATTTACATCACTATCAAACTTCCGCCTGATGGCGCGCAAGGTATCAAGGTGAGATTTGGTAATGGGATTCAGTTGTTTTCTAAAAATATTAGCCATATGTGTGTCTACAGCCCGTACACGCGCATGTGTGTACAACCAAACATTCAAATATGCCGAATAATTAAAAGAGCTATCCCCTGAAGTGGCGCCTAATGCATAGGCCAGTAAGTTCGCATCATCCTCGGCAGCAATACCCGACTGGTGTGCCATTTCGTGGCTAATAACAAATGGTTGCATAAATGCCGGTAAAAAACTGTTCACCTGTGCCTCCCCCGTAAACGGGTTGTAATAGCCCTGAATGCCCAGGTGTTGCATAAAAAAGCCAAATATGGAGGGCTTCACGTTTAAACCATGGAGTTTTGTCCTGCTGTTTGTGTACTCTTTGTAGTACTCCCGCGCGCGCCTCTCTGTTTCACGAAACGTAAGCGGTTCGTAGCCGGGAGCGTAAGTGTTCAGCTTTTGCACAAGAAAAGCATCATAACTGATGAGACTGGAATTATAGGCACCGTTGCGTTCATCAAGGTCCCAGTAGGTGGTTAATGAAGGCTTATAGTAATTTCCGCCCCAGCCCAGTACAAAGATGATATACAATGTAGCCAGCGAGATAACTCCATTTAAAAAGGAATCAGCCAGGTAGTGTGCATGGGTCCTTATTGTTATCAGAAAATACAGCCACCGCGCCAGTCCCATTAACAGCAACGCCCCTCCGATAATATAAAGGATGTCGCCAATACTTAATGGAATAAGACAGATCGTTACATTACGGAATGTTTGAAATGGCCTGAAAACATACCTGTCATAGAAGGTCACTATTTCGGGATAATAGGGAAGCGTGTACTGGATCGCCGTAAGCAATAGGATAAGGAGAAAGAGGATAATTAACTTTTTCTTATAGCGCATGAAACTATTTCGATGACTGGGGCGTTCAACGGGAACGACAGATATCAATATCTTTGTTCACTCTGTAATTTAATTTAAACATACTTAATGCCTGTATACCAAAGTAAAATTTTCATACCAGTTCTAATGTTAACGCTGGCATTTGGATTCAGCTCCTGTAAAACCAAGAAGACAGAAACGACAACAGCATCCGGCCGTGGACAAGCCGCAGGCAGACCGAACAACCTGCGCGCAGAAGTATATCTGGTAAAGGCAGAGGTATTCCAAAGCGATTATAAAGCAAGCGGTACCCTTTTACCCAACGAGGAAATAGAGATACACCCCGAGATATCCGGACGTGTCACAAGCATTTCTTTCAAAGAAGGTGCGCACGTTGGTAAGGGCCAAACACTGGTGCAGCTGTATGATGCCGATATACGTGCCCAAATTCAAAAGCTGAGGGCGCAGCGTCAGTTGCAAGTTAAGCTGCTGGAACGCCAGCAGGAACTGCTCGGTATAGGCGGTATCAGCCGTCAGGAATATGAAACTACACAAACACAGATCAGGTCAATTGACGCAGACATCTCCTATGCACAGGCTCAACTCCGCACTACGCGGATAGTCGCGCCTTTTAGCGGAACCGTTGGCTTACGGAACATAAGTGTTGGTGCAGTGGTAACACCCACAACGGTAATAGCCACATTGCAGCAAACCAACCCGCTAAAAATGGACTTTTCTGTCCCGGATAAATACCGAAGCCTGTTATACACCGGGAAAGGAGTATTCTTTTCTGTAAACAATAACCAAATGGGTAACTTGTCCGGCAAGATCAGCGCCATCGATCCGGGCGCAGACGTAACTACACGCACCGTGAAAGTACGCGCGATCATACCCAACAGCGGCAATAAATTGATGCCGGGTTCCTTCGCCGAGGTGATCATACCATTTGAAAGCAATTACAGTGCGATACTGATTCCTTCAAACGCTGTCATACCTACAACGCGCGAGAAAAAGGTGGCAGTTGTGGAAGACGGTCGTGCAAAACTGCTGGTTGTGGAGCTTGGCGAGCGTACCAGCGATAAAGTGGAGGTAGTAAAAGGGCTGGAGGCCGGCGACACCGTGATTGTGACGGGTTTGATGCAGGTGAAACCTGGCATGGAAGTTAAGGTCACCAAAGTAAGAAGCGAGCAGCTAAAAAATTAAACTATGGGTTTGATCACCTTCACGGACAAAGGATTGTACTGTCGGGAAGGTGATTTTTATATTGATCCCTGGCAGCCTGTGCAACGGGCAGTTACTACCCACGCCCATTCTGATCACGCGCGGTGGGGAAGCCGGCTCTACCTGGCACACACAGATAGTTTCTACCTGCTCAAAGCACGACTGGGTGAAGCCACCCAGATCCAGACGCTGGGCTACAACCAGTCCCTTAGTATCAATAATGTCAAAATAAGCTTTCACCCTGCAGGCCACATTATTGGTTCGGCACAGGTGCGGGTGGAATACAAAGGAGAAGTATGGGCTGTATCCGGTGACTACAAGCTGGAAGATGATGGTGTGACGGCTCCGTTTGAACCGGTAAAGTGCAACACCTTCATTACGGAAAGCACTTTTGGATTACCGATATACCAATGGCGACCGCAGGCGGAGATCATGGAAAACATCCACCGGTGGGTACTGCGTAACCGGGAGATGGGCAGGTACAGTGTCCTATCTGCTTACAGCCTGGGTAAAGCCCAGCGGCTCATTCATGCTCTTTCGGCGTACGGACACAAGTTTTACGGACACGGGGCAATTTATTATATGAACCTGGCCATACAGCAGATCAGGCCCTTTCCTGATGTCACCTACCTCCGTCCCGAAACACCCAAAGAAGAAGTAAAAAACGGCATCATCATCATGCCCTCATCCGACACCAACAATCCCTGGTTGCGTAAATGGCAGCCATCAGCTACGGGCATCTGCAGTGGCTGGATGCAGGTACGCGGCGCCCAGCGTAGAAGGAACGCCGACGCCGGCTTTTCCCTTAGCGATCATGCCGATTGGCCCGGTTTGCTGGAAGCCATAAAAGCCACGGGTGCCGAAACTGTATATGTGACGCATGGCTTCAGCGCTCCCCTCGCCCGCTATCTTAAAGAGGAATATGGCCTGAAAACAGGTGTAGTACAAACCGCCTTTGGCGAGGACGAAGAATAACCCATTAAAGCAAATCGTAATTACAACATAGCTTTTACATATACCTGCGGCAGTTTCAGTAAATTTGCAGCGCATGAAATCATTCGAGGTTCCTGTTCATTACCGCAGCACGCTGGTTACAGCCATCAAGCAAAAACGCAAAGCGGCCGATAAGATGAAGAAAGACTTTTCTCCTACCATACTGGAGATAGGTTCCCTGCACGTTATCCTGGCCCGCCACTTCGGCTTTTGCTATGGAGTAGAAAATGCGATTGAGATAGCCTTCCGCGCTGTGGATGAGAACCCGGGGAAGCGCATTTTCCTGCTGAGCGAAATGATACATAACCCCGGTGTGAACGCAGACCTGCAGGCGCTGGGTGTGAAGTTTATCATGGACACCAAGGGTAATCTGCTGATGGACTGGGATGAACTGACTGCTGATGACATCGTGATCATTCCCGCCTTTGGTACTACGCTGGAGATGGAAAAAAGGCTGCGTGACAAAGGCATTGAACCATCGAAGTACGAAACCACCTGCCCGTTTGTTGAAAAGGTCTGGAACAGGGCTGAGAAGATCGGCACAGAGGGATACACTATCGTAGTGCACGGCAAGCCGAAGCACGAAGAAACCCGCGCTACATTCTCACACAGTGAGGCACACACACCTACCGTTGTTGTAAAGGATATAGCGCAGACGCAACACCTCGCTAAATTCATTACCGGCGAACTACCGGCTGAACAATTCTATACCGACTTTGAAGGCCAATACTCCCAGGGATTTGATGTACAAAAAGACTTTGCGCGCATCGGCGTTGTAAATCAAACTACCATGCTGGCCAGCGAAACGCAGGGCATTGCGGATTACCTGAAACACGTAATGATCCGGCATTATCAGCTGTCTGCAGATAATATCTCTGAACGTTTTGCCGATACCCGTGACACGCTATGCTATGCAACCAACGATAACCAAAGCGCGGTGCAAGGCTTACTTGAAACCGAAGCCGACCTCGCTATTGTGATCGGTGGTTACAATAGCTCTAACACGTCTCACCTGGTGGAACTGTGCGAAGAAAAGCTGCCCACCTATTTTATTAAGGACGAGCATTGCCTGGAATCACCGACAAGCGTGCACCATTTCAATCTGCACACACACAGGGAAAAACAAACCGAGAATTACCTGCCGTCAAACAGGCCACTGAAAGTAATGATCACTTCGGGAGCGTCTTGTCCTGATGCATTGGTAGAAAGAGTAATAGAAAGACTGTCAGAAATTACCGGTAATGAATCGGCTTTAGAAACCATTACCGGCAACTGGACTGCTATCAGTTAAGTTCCAATACAAGATCGTTAGTATTTACCAGGGTACCTTCACCCAGCGCAATGTCGCGTATGTTGCCATCGTGCGGTGCTGCGATCACCGTCTCCATCTTCATCGCCTCGATCACAAACAGCGGCTGGTTTTTCTTTACTGGCTCATCTTTCTTTACCAACAGTCTCGATAACAGACCTTGCAATGGAGCACCTATGTGTTTACCATTGCTCTGATCTATCTTTCGGTTCTCAGCCTTCACCACTTTCACCGACCTGTCTGATATTTCAACGTTGCGTGTCTGGCCATTCAGCTTGAAGAATACGGTGCGTTTACCTTTATCATCAACAGGGCCGATGCTAAGTAAGCGTATCAGCAGCGTTTTACCCTTGCTGATCTCAATGGTAGTTTCCTGGCCGGCCTTCATACCATAGAAGAACAACGGAGTTGGCACTACGGACACGTCACCATATTCTCTCCAGAATTTCAGTCCTTCTTCAAACACCTTCGGGTAAAATTTGTAGGATAAAAAATCACAAAGGGTTAGGTCTTCGCCGAATTTTTGCTGGAACGCAGCCAACTCTTTATCAAAGTCCACGGGCGGTAAATGTGTACCCGGTCTTTCTGTAAATGGTTTTTTATCTTTTAGAATGATCTTCTGTAGATCATTAGGCAACCCACCTTCCGGCTGGCCAATAGAACCCATAAAGAACTCCTGAACAGATTCAGGGAAGGAGATGTTCTCGCCTTTCTTATATACATCTTCACGCGTCAGGTTATTGGCTACCATGAATTGCGCCATATCTCCCACCACTTTCGAACTTGGTGTCACTTTCACAATATCCCCAAACATGTCGTTGACAATTGCGTACATGTCTTTGATGTCTTCAAACTTGTCGCCGAGGCCCAGGGCTACGGCCTGCGGTTTCAAGTTAGAATACTGCCCGCCGGGTATCTCGTGCTGAAACACTTCTGCAGCGCTGGATTTCAGACCCGATTCAAATGGATAATAGTACTCACGCACAGCCTCCCAATAATTAGAGAACTGATTGAGCGATTTGATATCGTATTCATTCTCGCGCTTGTGAAATTTCATCATTTCTACTATAGCGCTGAAGTTGGGTTGCGAGGTGAGCCCGCTCAAGGAACCCATAGCGCAATCCACCACGTCTACACCAGCCTCTATAGCCATCAGGTAAGTAGCAGGCTGAAGTGATGAGGTATCGTGCGTATGTAGATGCACAGGAATTTTCACCGTTTCTTTCAAAGCGGTTACCAGTTCTTTAGCAGCATACGGCTTCAGCAGGCCCGACATGTCTTTAATAGCCAAGATATGCGAACCGGCATTCTCCAGGTCTTTAGCCAGGCGCAGATAATAGTCGAGCGTATATTTAGTGCGTTTAGGATCGAGTATATCGCCTGTATAACAAAGCGCGCCTTCTGCTATGCCTTTCGTGCGCTTGCGTACCATCTCTATACACGGGGCTATATTCTCCATCCAGTTCAGCGAATCGAAAATGCGAAAGATATCGACACCTTTCTCCCACGATTGTTCAACAAACTTCTCGATCAGGTTGTCCGGATAAGCAGCATAACCCACGCCATTGCATCCGCGTATCAGCATTTGCAACAGTATATTGGGTATCGCTGCACGCAGTAGCTCAAGGCGTTTCCAAGGGTCTTCCCGCAAGAAACGGATACAAACATCGAATGTGGCACCACCCCACACTTCCATGCTGAATGTTTGCGGATGCAGCTTCGCAAAGTGTTTGGCCACTTTCAGCATATCATAGGTACGCATGCGCGTGGCCAGCAGCGACTGGTGTGCATCGCGGAAAGTGGTATCAGTATAGTGTATCTGCTTTTCGTTACGCAGCCATTCGCTGAATTTTTCAGGCCCAAGTTCAGCCAGCAGATCTTTGGTGCCTTTTGGATAATTCAAACCAGTCGCCTCCGGCACTGCTGGCTTTTCAAATTTCTTTTCGGGATCTTTTACTTTGACATCAGGATTGCCATTGATGGTCACATCGGCAAGGAAGTTAAGCATCCTGGTGCCCCTGTCCTGGCGAACTACGAATTCGAATAGCTCGGGATGCTCCTGTATAAAGCCAACCGTCGCATTGCCTGCATAGAACTCTTTATGAGTAATAAGGTTTTCGAGGAACTGGATATTGCTCTTTACACCACGTATCCTGAACTCACGCAGCGCACGATGCATTTTCTGCGAAGCATCAAACAGGCTGTTACCCCAGGTACTTACTTTCACCAACATCGAATCGAAGAACGGGCTGATCTTCATGCCGGGATATGTGCTACCCTCGTCAAGACGTACGCCGAAGCCTGTAGCATTGCGGTAGGTTACCAGTGTGCCATAGTCCGGCTTGAAATTATTTATCGGGTCTTCAGTAGTGATACGGCACTGTATGGCAAAACCATCTTTCTTGATAGCGTTTTGATCACCCAATCCGATCTCGCGATCTGACAGCCTGTAATCTGAAGCGACATACAGTTGTGTCTTTATCAGGTCCACACCGGTTATCATTTCAGTGACCGTGTGCTCCACCTGTATCCGGGGATTCACTTCAATGAAGTAAATATCACCAGCAGCATCCACCAGGAACTCTACCGTACCAAGGTTGTTATAGTTCACCGCAGTCGCGATCTTCACTGCATATTCATACAACTTTTCGCGTGTATCATCGCGTAGGTTCACCGAAGGTGCGATCTCTACCACTTTCTGGAAACGGCGCTGCACAGAGCAGTCACGCTCGTAGAGGTGAACGATGTTGCCGTGATTATCGGCAGCTATCTGCACTTCTATATGCTTGGGATTCTCTACAAATTTTTCAAGGAACACGGTATCATCACCGAAAGCATTTTTTGCTTCACTCCTCGCCTCGTGAAACGACTTTTTTAGTTCTTCTTCGTTCCGCACCACGCGCATGCCACGCCCACCACCGCCGGCAGCGGCTTTCAGCATTAGCGGGTAGCCAATGCGTGCAGCCTCGCTCAAAGCTGTTTCCTCTGTATCGAGCTGCTGTTCGCTACTTTCTATAATGGGAATACCGGCTTTTTTCGCTACTTCTTTCGCCGTCACCTTGTCGCCCAGCGCAGACATCACGTCCGGCCGCGGACCAACGAAGATGATGCCGTTCTCCGCACACTTGCTTGCAAAAGTTGCGTTCTCAGACAGGAATCCGTAACCGGGATGAATGGCATTTGCGCCCGATTCTTTGGCAATAGTTATCAGAGCGTCAATGTCCAGGTATGGTTTCAGCGGCTCATTATCCGCACCCAGCTGGTAGGCTTCGTCGGCCTTGTAGCGGTGCAGGGAATAACGGTCTTCGTAGGTATAAACGGCTACCGTCGGAATGTTCAATTCTGTTGCGGCGCGGGAGATGCGGATGGAGATCTCTCCCCTGTTGGCGATGAGTAGTTTCCTGATGTGCATATGCTAAGTAATGAGCTCTATAAAGAATACGATAAATTCTATGCCAAATAAAAACGCCGGCGAAATTACACCGGCGTCCACACTTATAAGGAAAAATATTACCACAATCTTACCCGCAGGCTGTCCGGCAGGTACATTTTGTTCCCCGGTTTTACGTTGAAGGCTTCGTAAAACTCCGGCACGTTCGGCAACGGACCATTTACGCGGTATTTAGCCGGTGAGTGCACGTCTGTAAGCAGTTGGCTGGCCAGCTGCTCCTTGCGTATCTGGTACATCCAGCCCAGGGCGTAACCCAGGAAATAACGCTGCAGCGGCGTATAGCCATTTATCTTTTCACCTTTCTTGTAGGTCTCGGTTTGTTTGAAAGCATCCAGCCCAATCAGCAGGCCGCCAAGGTCAGCCAGGTTCTCGCCAAGGGTAGCCCTGCCGTTGATACGTTGGGTATCCACGGGCATCATGTTGTTGAATTGCTGCACCAATACTTCAGCGCGTTTTTTGAACTCTTCCTCATCTTTCGCTGTCCACCAATTTTGAAGGTTGCCTTTGGCATCAAACTGGCGACCTTCATCGTCAAAACCGTGGGTGATCTCGTGACCGATGGTAGAAGCGCCTGCATAACCATATACAAGTGCATCATCCAGTTCTTCGTCCCTGTAACCCGGAACAGTGAAAATACCGGCAGGCAGTACGATCTCGTTGTTTGATGGATTGTAGTAGGCATTGTAGGTCTGCGGCGTCATTTCCCATTCTTCACGGTCTACGGGCTTACCCAGCTTGTTCATATCGTAGGTATTCCACCACTCGTTAGCGCGCAGGGCATTCATTACATAAGAACTCCGGTCAACTTTCAGGGCAGAGAAGTCCTTCCACTTGTTAGGGTAGCCTACTTTTTTAGTAATGGTCGCCAGTTTAGCCAGCGCTTTTTGTTTGGTGCTGTCTGTCATCCAGTCCAGCTTTTCGATCCTGGCTTTATAGGCGGTGCGGACATTCTCCACCATGTCCTCGTAGCGCTTCTTGGCTGTTTCGTTGAAATACTCTTTCGCGAACAGTTGGCCCAGGGCTTCACCCATAGCCGCTTCTTCAGCATCGAGTACGCGTTTCCAGCGGGGGCGTGGCTGCTCAGCACCGCGGATCAGCTTGCTATAAAAATTGAAATGGTTGTCGAAATAGGGCTTGCTCAGGTAGCTGGCAAAAGTGCGTACCAGGTGGAAGGTCATATAGTCCTTCAGCGTTTGCATTTTCTCAGTAGCTACAACCTTATCCAGCTGCTTGAAAAACTCCGGCTGACCAATGATTACGCTGTCCACATGTTTCACACCCATCTGCTGCAGGTACACAGGCCATTCAATACCCGGCGACAGTTTTTTCTGCAGCTCTGATATTGCGATCTTGTTGTAGTTGGCGTACGGATCGCGTAAAGCTTCCAGCTTGCGGGACTGGGAAGCAAGCTGCTTCTCCATGGCTACTATTGCTTCCGCTTTTGCTTTAGCCGTGGTGCTATCCGCGCCCATCAATTGAAACACACGTGAAATATAATTGGGGTACTCGTTGCGGATCTTAGTTGTACGCTCGTCTGTATTGAAGTAGTAATCGCGGTTAGGAAGACCGATACCGCCCTGCGACAGGTAATATGCCATCACATCGCTGGCTTTAGCATCCTGGCCTACACCTTCACCATAAAACACCCCCACGCCGTAAGTATGCATACGGGCCGACATTGCCATCACGTCTTTGGGCGTTTGCATGGCGTTGATCTTATTCAGTTCTTCGCGTAGCGGTTCAACACCTTGCTTGTCTATGTTCACTGAGTCCATGCCACTGTACCAGAAATCACCTATCTGCTGGTCGGCGCCTGATTTAGCGTTTGCCTTAACGGCATCTTCATTGATCTTGCGCAGGCGACTGTACAGCTCATTCTGCACCAGGTGAGCAATACCCCAGCTGGATTCTTCTGCAGGTATAGGGTTTTTCTTGCTCCAGCCGGCGACAGCGTACTCAAAGAAGTCGTCGGCAGGATTAATGGTGGTATCCCTGTTCAGGACAACGATATCTTCTTTCTTCGTTTCCTTTTTATCGCTTCCTGTGCAGGATGCAAGCAGTGCAGCCGTAGCCAGTGCCCCGTAAAGAATTGGTTTCATTATAGATTTGTGTATAGCCGGCTAAATTAAACGTTTTCGGGCATTTGATGCAATGCTGGATGAACCGTTGGGTAATAAACAAAACCTTAACAGCCCTATGCCTGTCTTCCGTTTTATCTTCACTCTATGGACAACTCCATTTTTGAAAAAACCGACCACTATATCAATTCCCTGTTTGCTCCCGAAGAGGAAGTCCTGTCGGGTATCGAACAATCCCTGCTAGACGGCAATTCCAAAATGCCACTCGGAGGTATATCGGCCAACCAGGGAAAGCTGCTGCAGGTACTGGCGAAGATGTGTAATGCTAAAACAGTTCTCGAGCTGGGAACACTTGGCGGGTACAGCACCATCTGGCTGGCAAGGGCGTTACCTGCCGGCGGAAAGGTGATCACGATCGAATACGACGAGAACAATGTAGCCATTGCCAAAGCCAACATAGCAAAGGCTGGGTTAACAGATAAGATCGAGATCAGGACAGGCAAAGCCATTGACATCCTCCAACAACTGAAAGCAGAAAATAAGCACACCTTCGACATGGTGTTCATGGATGCAGATAAGCCACCGTATACCGAATACTTCGCGCTGGCATTGAGCATGTCGCGCCCGGGCACCATCATCGTAGCCGACAATGTAGTGCGCAACGGCAAAGTGTTAGAAGAGAACAGTTCAGACCCCGCAGTATTAGGCGTACAACGTTTCAACAAAGCATTATCGAAAAACAAAGCAGTAACCGCAACTATCCTGCAAATGGTTGGCTTGAAAGAATACGATGGTATGGCGATAGCCGTGGTGAACTAGAGTTATTTTACTCCCTCAATATACAACATAGGCACAGTCAACCGAAGTTCTCCATTTGCCTGTGCATATTCATTCAGGTTCTTTTCAAGCGCACTAAACACTTTTTCATGCTCTTCTACCTCTACAATATCTTTCCACCCTGCCAGCCAGCCCAGCTTTATGAAAGAATGATTGAGCAGAGCAGTGCCGTCGAGAAACCTCATATCAAAGCTGTCTTCAAAATACCTGGTCACCCGCAAGCCTGCCACTAAAAATAATCCGGAAATAGACCCTTCCGAGCCGCGGTGACGCTGGTGTATATCGAGCTTTTCCAGAGCTTCATTCATTTGCAGTTCTTTGAGCGTTTGCTCGAAGACGCCATAAAATTCCGCCCAATGTCCATCAACATTAGTAGTAAGACATAGCTTGCCTCCGGGCTTCAACACCCGCCCGCATTCTTTAAACACTGCAGCCGGATCGTCAAAATTGTTGATACCAAGATTCGAAACTATGAGGTCAACGCTGTTATCCTCAAATGAAAGTTCAGCGGCAGAACCATCTACTATCTCCACATTCTCCACCTCGTAATTCTTCAGTTTTTGCTTTGCTCGCTCATTGGCATTCTTCCATGGGTCGATACCATAGCACTTGCAGCTATTGCCTAAACGTTGCGCCAGCTCTATTAAAGGGAAACCGGCACCTGAACCGATATCCAGCACGGTCATATCCGGTTTCAGCTCCACATGTTTCAACAGCATCAAACCAAATGGTGCGCTCCATAAGGGTAATTCGTCGAAGGTGGCGACGAATTCAGGGCTATCAGTAAACTGGTATTCTAAAAAATGAGGCATGACATAAATATACCAAAAATGAAAAAGGCTGCGCAATGCAGCCTTTTCTATATCGTTAAGACGAGTTATTAATTCTGCATCGCAGTCTTGAACTCACTGGTAAAATGGAATTCGATCTTCGGGTTGTTTTGCCTTTCTGTATTCAGGAACCATTCGCTCTGTGCCAGGTACACCAGGTTGCCATCCTTATCTTCCATCACATTGCTTTGCTTAAAGCGTACGAAATCTTCAATGGCTTTTTTATCACCGGTTATCCAGCAGGCTTTATAGAACGCCAGAGGAACAAAAGAACATGAAGCACCATACTCCTGCAACAGGCGGTACTGTATCACCTCAAATTGCAGTTCACCTACACAACCGATGATCTTGCGGTTGCCACCATGCTGTGTGAACAACTGGGCAACACCTTCGTCCGTAAGCTGACGGATACCCTTTTCCAGTTGCTTAGTCTTCATCGGGTCCTTATTCACCAGCTCTTTAAATAGCTCCGGCGAGAAAGTAGGGATACCTGTGAACTGCAGATTTTCGCCCTCGGTCAGCGTATCACCTATTTTAAAGTTGCCGGTATCAAACAAACCTACCACGTCGCCGGGGTATGCTTCTTCGATCACATCTTTTTCACGAGCAAGGAATGAATAAGGGTTGCTGAAGCGTACATCTTTCTCGATACGGGTATGACGGAAGTATTTGTTCCTTTCAAACTTGCCTGAGCACACACGCAGGAACGCGATACGGTCGCGGTGGCGCGGATCAAGGTTAGCGTGTATCTTGAAAATAAACCCGGTGAACTTGTCTTCGTTTGGCTCCACGATACGCTTATCCGTGGCGCGGCCCAACGGCTGCGGCGCTATACGAATAAATGTATCGAGCAATTCTTTGACCCCAAAGTTGTTGACCGCTGAACCAAAGAACACAGGCGCTACTTTGCCTTCAGCATATGCCTGCGGATCCAGCTCACCATACACACCCTCCAAAAGCTCCACGTCCTCGCGCAGCTGTTGGGCATCACGCTCGCCTACTTTATCATCCAGCAGTTTATCTGCCAGGTTAGGAATGGGGACTGTATTATCTTCAGTAGCCTTCTGGCTGGCGGTAAACAGGTTCAGGCTTTGGTCGTACAGGTTATAGACACCTTTGAATTCTTTACCCATATTGATAGGCCAGCTCAGCGGGTGCAGCGATATATTCAGCTCTTTTTCTATCTCGTCCAGCAGGTCGAACGGGTATTTACCGTCGCGGTCCATTTTGTTCACGAACACGATCACTGGTGTATCTCTCATGCGGCACACTTCCATCAGTCGCCTTGTCTGTTCCTCAACACCATTCACGCTGTCTATCACCAGGATAACGCTATCCACGGCAGTCAGGGTGCGGTAGGTATCTTCCGCAAAGTCTTTGTGACCGGGTGTATCCAGCAGGTTGA
This sequence comes from Flavipsychrobacter sp., assembly GCA_021156265.1. Taxonomy (GTDB): domain Bacteria; phylum Bacteroidota; class Bacteroidia; order Chitinophagales; family Chitinophagaceae; genus Polluticoccus. The sequence goes on along the minus strand of JAJNBR010000035.1, from coordinate 457 downwards.
TAAGCACATCCTTATACTCAAAGCTCATTACCGAAGTAGCCACAGAGATACCACGCTGGCGTTCTATTTCCATAAAGTCGCTGGTAGCGTGCTTTTTGATCTTATTGCTCTTTACCGCGCCGGCAACCTGTATGGCGCCACCGAATAACAGCAATTTCTCCGTAAGCGTGGTTTTACCGGCATCCGGGTGAGAAATGATGGCGAAGGTCCGCCTGCGGCTGATCTCTTTATCGTACTTCATTAGGTTTTCAAAGGGGCGAAGGCCGGAAAGCACATGTTAAACAAATAATACATCCAACCTTTCCCAATATATTTGAGACCGCAAAGTTCCGAAAAACTTAGGGGTTTTGGATGGTCCGGATCGTTTTATTAAAGTAAATGACCATTTTTTTGGTTTTCCACCTAACATTCCGCGGCTCTCTTTCGTCATCTATAAGTAGAAATCTGGAAGAAGCCC
>JAJNBR010000274.1 GCA_021156265.1 Flavipsychrobacter sp. | reverse complement strand
ATTTACGCGCAAACTTCACCAACACTTCGTTCACTTTGATCTGCTCGGGTATATCGTGACGCTGGAACTCTACATAGTAATCATCGCCAAACAGGTCGAGCCACCATTTGAATTCACGCTCCCCGTCTTCTTCACCTTTTTTCAGAATAGTGCGTGGCACCGAGGCACCCAGGCAACAAGTTGTTGCTATCAGGCCTTCGTGGTATTGCAGTATCAGCTCTTTGTCAATACGGGGGTATTTACCGTAAAGACCTTCCATAAAGCCAAGCGAACAGAGCTTCACCAGGTTGCGGTAGCCTACTTCATTCTTGGCCAGCAGCAGCTGGTGGAAACGCTGGTCTTTCTCATCGCGGCTGAACTGCCTTTTGAGGCGGTTCTCTACCACGTAAAACTCACAACCCACCACAGGCTTTACCACAGGCTCGGTAATGTCTTTACCGTCCTCGGTCTTGCCTACTACTTTCTTGTTCTTCCAAGCCTCCGCCACAAACTCGAACGCGCCGAACATGTTACCATGGTCGGTGATGGCCATGGCCGGCATCTCGTCTTTCATGGCTTTTTCAAATAGCCGCGAAATGCCGGATGCCCCGTCAAGAAGGGAAAACTGTGTATGATTGTGTAAATGAGAAAACTTCATCGTCGTCTGAACCTCAGATTAGCCTGATTCTGCTGATTAACCGTGTTACTAAAAGGGATACTACAAAGTAACGAAAAAGGCGCGGGAGACAGGGGCGAGGTTATCCACAAAAGGTTGATTATTCGGTGTTCATATTAGGGTTTTTATAGGTATACTATTGAAATTTGTTGCCGTTTGTTGTCGTTTTGGGGAGATTTTCCAGAACGGCAAGGATTTGTTGCCGCTTAATCGGGAAGTTACTTCCGATCCACACTGAGGTCTATCTGGCCAAATTCACTTAAGCCTTGATGCCTGTTCATCAACCGCAGTATCGTGCCATCGGAAAACGCGCCCCTCGCATCACATTTTAAGAAATATGCTTCTCCATGCTTTACATCAATCGTCACCTCGTTCGTTGATGGGCTTGTTCGCAATGTCATTTTTCCCTGGTCAACCAACTTTACATTGTATTTTGAATTATTCTTTATGCTGCAAAGCCGCTTATCATTCCCCTGTAGCTTATATGTTACTGCCGTTGCTCCGCCATTGGGTCTATACACAAACAGCATGACATATGGCGCCGTAGGCGGAACAATTGTTGCGATCAAAGAATCAGCAAACCGCCCATAGGCCTCCTGGAAAGCTTTGAGATCCGAAGTGTAGTACGCGTTTCCCCACATCCTGTAGCAAGTACTCCAGGCGTCCGGCGCTTTTATTTCATGAATATTGATAATATTCGCTCCTAATTTCCGCGCTTTAGTCCTGGCCTCTTCAATCGACCTTTCGTATCCGCACTTGAACTTAAGTCCGCCATCTACAACACTTACCTTGCCTTTCTGCTGCACCCCCATGTCGTCGATCCTGGCATCTATCAACACCAACACGTCGGCATTTTGATCAAGCGTCTGGGCACCTGCGGGGTTATAGCCAGATATAAGGCAAATCAGCGAAAGAATAGTAATAGCGAACTTCATGTTATGATTTTGCTGCAAAATAATGTTGCTTCTCAAATTATTGCCAGCTTTAGAGTTTGAAGACGGTTGACTTTCCATATTTGTTGCCGGTTGTTGCCGTTTTGGGGAGATTTTCAAAAGTGGCAACAAGCCCAGGCTTCGGTATTTGTTGTCGTTTGTTGTCGATTTTGATCCCGAAACTCATGTTACTTCTTTCGGTTCCTTTATCTTTGAGACAACATATGAAACATTCATTAGCTATCATCATTTTCACCATTTTGATCAGTTCATGCAAAAAGGAATATACGTGTGCGTGCCATAGCCTGTCTGTTACCAGCTCTGTCCAGCCGATGGAAATAAATTCCATCGTCAAAGGCCGGAACCGTGAAAAAGCTGAGCGTAGTTGCGCTGAGCTTGATATGGCGCAGGGTGACTCTGTCGCCTGCTATCTCAAGTAGCTTTTTACCAATACAAATATACAACAATTTATTTATTTTTACTACAATTGTTGACTCCAAACGGCGTGAACTTTCGCGCGAACTAATAATCACCTATCTTTCCATTACAATTCTTTTTCATGAAAAAGTTTTTCAAATACCTGGCGATAACGCTGGTGGTGTTATTGCTGCTGGTGGGCGGTAGTTTCCTTATCACCAGGCAACTGGATAACACCGTAGCGGAAAACCCAAGCGACTATGTTTCAAAATGGGACGCGGGCAAGCCGATGCTGGTGCCATCTCAATTCATAGAAGGTGAGCGTTTTTACATCAAGGTTCCGACGCAGACCGGTGACACTGCGCTGGCCTATGGCGACTCCGGAGGGGGTATGTGCATGGTGAACCCGCTGGCGCTGGATAAGCTGAAACTTTCGGACAAAACAAAGCTCGGCCTGGTAAAAGGCGTTGTGCCCATGAAGTATTTGCTGGCAAAAGATGTGCTTCCTGCCGGACTATTCCCAATACAAACGCCGACCAGGTATAATGTGATGAGGCGCTTCTTCGCCAGGGTAACGGAACCGCTATTCCTTGTTCCACCTGTGGACGACGAGCTGAAGTTCATCAACAGCGTCATGAACTATGATCTATTTCTTGGGCAGAACTATTTCATGGACAAAGCCTGGACTATAGACTACCCGAATCGCCAGATATGGGTGAATACACCACTCTCTACTGCCGATAGCAATGTGCAGCCGCTGGGCTTTAAGAAAAACGAACATGGAGAAAAGATCTTCGGCCATCCCAGCATGTATATAGTGGTGGATGGCGAGACCATACCTGTGTTGTTCGATACAGGCGCCACACTTGTGCTATCGGAGAACGGCAAGAAATTCTTTGGTACCGGCGAGAAAACAAAGGGTGGCTCTTTTATCGCCGCTTCCCTTTTCGATAAATGGCGCAAGCAACACCCGGAATGGAAATACTATCCCAAAGCCGACCATATACAAGATGTGATAGAAGTACCAACGCTTACCATCGGCGGACAGGAAGTAGGCCCGGTGCTGTTTGCCAAACGCCCTGACGAGAACTGGTCGCAGGGGATGATACACAGCATGGACAAAGTAGTGAAAGGCGCTATCGGGGGTTCGGGGCTGAAGTATTTGAAGGTGGTGATTGATTATAATGCGGAGCTGGTGAAGTTTGAGAAAAGCGCTACTCCACTCGCTGAAATTTGAAACGTTGACCGTTAAAAGAATAGACAAAATACTTTCCAGTAATGCGATTCTTTTCGTCAATAAGCGGAATTCTGAATGTCTTTTCAGGCCAGTCAATTTTAATTATCGGATGGTCTGCTGTTCTATTCGGACCTCCCGAGGTTACATCATACTCGTAAGATATTGACGAAAGAATTTTGTTTTTAGTTTCAAACGCCTTAACATTCCAATCCAATGTATCGTCCACAATTTTGAAGGCCTGTATTTCATATGCGCCCATTCCTGAAGAAGCGATAAAATGAGATAGCACTATGTAAAATGTATCATTGAGAGTAACAACACTGTGAAGGTCGTGATAAAATGGACAAAACGCACCCTCAGAATCTTGTTCACAAAGCCGTTCTGCCTTTATCCGAGAACCAGTTAGATACTGAACCACAGAGTTTGCAGAACGCATCGTTCCTCCTAGTCGATCATCCCAACAATAGATACGAACCTTTTTATCTTCTGATGTAGATATGATGCTACCCTTGCCATTAAGAATTGAAAGGTCTTCGTTTAATAGCATAGGATTGTCTAAAAGAAATCGCTTTAACGACGTATTGATCGCATCTAACGAATCCGCTCGCCGTTCATCCTCATCTTTTTGATCCCAAAACTCCAGTCGGCTTACATGCGACCGATAGTTTTCGGCCAACTTCGACTTTTGCGCAACAGCTATTTCGCTAGTAAGACATAACAATACAATAAAGTGTAAAAGGATTTTCTTCATGCACAATAAAGTTATCAAAACAATATCGTCTCCAAAAACCTCTCCACCGCATAAGTAGCCAGCTGCCCGCTCGGTCCGTTCAG
>JAJNBR010000273.1 GCA_021156265.1 Flavipsychrobacter sp. | reverse complement strand
CAATCCTACGTCGGCTACAACAAAAGTTACGCCTGCATCAACAACAACTTACACTGTTACCATCACCGACTCAAAAGGTGCTACCAAAACAGTTAGCCAAACCATCAATGTAATCGATGTAAGGTGTTATGCCGGTAACAGCCCGCTGCACAAGATATATGTGTGCCACAACGGAAAGAGCACGATCTGTATAGATACCAACGCTCTGGCCACACACCTGAATCAGCATGGTGACCGTGTGGGAAGATGCGAGGATTATCAAAACAAGAATTCTTATGATGACCACGAGCAGGACGAACACGCTGGCGGCATTTCTGCGCACGTGAGTTTTGAAAGAAAGATCGCCCTGTATCCGAATCCGAGCGACGGGCGTTTTGCAGTGAAAATTCCGGCGTTGGCGCAGGATGGCCAGATCGTAGTGCGCGATATCATGGGTAAAATGATTAGTGTAACAACTGTCGCGGCCCTGGATGTTGAGCAAGTGTTACAGCTAGATCTTTCAAATGTTGCAAGAGGCACGTATGTGATCATAATGTCAAGCGGCAACGAAGTATTAAGATCTAATATGGTTGTTCAATAGTATTTAGGAGGGGGTTCCTTAAAGAAAGCAGCTACATTTCGCGTAGCTGCTTTTCTTCATGAAAGCTGAATAGTTAACAAATTAGGTTTTTATTTTGACGATGACTATAAAATGGACGGCAGCGATTCTTTCTGTTTGCATCTGCTTTGCGGTGGCAACCGGAGTGCGGGCACAGTATACAACAAATGGCAAGCTGAGCGTGCATGTGCAGAATGTGTTCAACGGTGCGCCGCTGATGCTAAATGACCGGGCATATGGTTTGACTGCAGGCGACAGTATTTTCATATCGGCGTATAAGTTTTACGTCAGTAATATAAGGCTCGTTAACGCTGAAGGGAAAGAAGTGGAAGAGCCTGAGAGTTATCACCTGGTGAATGAAGCTCGTTCGTCAAGTAAAACGTTTGACATTGACGTTCCGGAAGGTCGATACATATCAATGCGATTTATGATAGGTGTGGATAGTTTGCACAACGTGAGTGGCGCCCAGACCGATGCGCTCGACCCAGTCAATGCAATGTTCTGGGACTGGAATACCGGCTATATCATGGCGAAGCTCGAAGGCCGAAGGAACGATCCGGAGCAAACGGAGTTTTCGTTTCATATCGGTGGTTTTGCCGGCGCGAATAATACACTTCGATGGGTAACATTAAGATTTGCGACGCCGATTACAATAAAAGCGGGCTTTTCAACTGAAATGGTATTAAAGACAGATGTTGCAGAATGGTTTAAGACACCAAACATGATCTATCTTGATAAGACGCCGGTGGTGACAATGGAAGGTGCGGATGCAGTACGCATTGCGGATAATTATGCAGATATGTTTTCGTTGAATCATGTGGAGTAAGAAGTTTGTGAGGATAGTAAAGTTTGTGATGCCATGCTTTTTGCTGGCCTTACTATTTATTTATGCATGCCCTCCGGAGATAGCAAGGCCCGAAAAGCAATGGCAATTGCACTATCCAGATTCGTGGTCCGAACCTGTTTATAAATTTGATAAGAATAATAAACTGACAAAAGCCGGTTTTGAATTAGGTCGTACATTGTTTTACGACCGTCGCCTGTCAAGGAATGGCACGATCTCCTGTGGTAGCTGCCACCAGCAATTTGCGGCTTTTGCGCATATCGATCATCCAACCAGTCACGGTATTGATAATAAGTTAGGTACACGCAATACACCGCCGTTATTCAATCTGAACTGGCAACCGGCATTTTTCTGGGATGGTGCAGTTAACCATTTGGAAGTGCAACCTATCAGTCCGATGCAGAATCCGGTGGAGATGGATGAAACGTTGGCGAATGTAGTTGACAAAGTGGCGGGTGATACTGCGTACAAACGGCTTTTCAAAGCTGCCTATGGTGACGAAAAAGTAAATTCTCAGCGAATGCTGAAAGCGCTGGCGCAGTTTATGGGAATGATGGTGTCTTGCAATTCAAAGTATGATAAGGTAATGCGTAAAGAGATCGGGGCTGAGTTTACCCAGTCGGAGGCCAATGGTCTGGTCATTTTCCGTAATAAATGCGCATCCTGTCATAAGGAGCCGCTTTTTACTGACTATACTTACCGGAACAACGGGCTGACACCCAAATTCAAAACGGACAGCGGCAGGGCGGTGATCACAAAACAGCCCGGAGATATTTATAAATTCAGAGTGCCTTCTTTACGCAATCTGAAGTACACCTGGCCATATATGCACGATGGACGTTTTAACGAACTGGAGCAAGTATTGGATCATTATGCCGGAGAAAAGTTCAGATCGGCCACAATGGACCCGGCAATGCAAATGCGCCTATACCTCACGGCGACAGAAAGAAAAGACCTGCTTGCATTTCTAGGTACATTAAATGACAAAGAATTTGTCAAAGACGAACGATTCAAAGACCTAACCGGCCAAACACTTCAAAGCGACCATCCGCACTCATTTGACAAAAAATAGAGTGTTTGCAATGTTGCAATTGCAAGGATTTATCAATAACAAAGGAATAACAAAAAAGTCTTTGCAGACACGGCCTTTGCAAACTATTTTTGATGCATGCAAGCCATTGAAATTAAAGACGATAGCCGCATAAGCAGGAACGTTGGCATGCTGGCGAATGATATAGGTGCGGAAACGGTAATGATGAACCCGGAGGCAGGTAGATATTTTGGGATGAACAAGACGGGTTCGTATATCTGGAAGCAATTGGTGACATCAATGACGTTTGCTGATTTGTGCGCACAGCTGTCTGCTAATTTTAATATTCCGGAACAACAATGTAAGGATGAGACGAGACCATTTATTGCAGAAATGGCTAAAGAGACCATACTGTTAGTTTCATAATACACCCACGTACTAAAAACAGGTCTATGAACAGTTTCATTACAATGTCAGCAAAGTCCGGTCAGCATTCTGAATGGGAAGCACCTAAGCTTTTTAAGGAAGAATGGATAAACACATTAAGCGGAGAGAACGTTGATATAGAAGACAACGACGGTGAGCCGGCGTCGAGCTAACGCTACATAAAAAATAACAGGTTATAGTGAGAAATGGTCATTTGCCCTACTCTTATTGGGCGAACGGGTTACGTATTGCCTCGGAGTTCGAATTTCCTGAGATGCAGAGGGCAAGTTTCGAGCATTTTGACTTGTATGTCAAGCGTGCAGCAGTGCCCGAAAAATTGGAAGATTGTTTTTATAGCAATCGCTATGTGCAGATTTCCTCGCGCGGCTTTTTGTTCAACGTAGAGAATACAGCCCGGTACCTGGTTACCGACAGCGATCTGCTGGAGATCGAAGAATGTCCTGACTCCGAAACCGCCGCTGTGCGGATATATGCTCTTTCCACGTTATTCGGCGTCATTCTGCATAGAAAGAATCTGTTGGCGCTGCATGCTTCGGCCGTTAATATAAACGGGTCGGCTGTGTTATTTTCCGGAGTCTCGGGAGTAGGTAAGTCGACACTTGCGTTGGGATTTTTAAAGAGCGGTTACGAAGTGATCAATGACGATATATCCGCCGTCCGGTTCGATGCGGATAATAACCCCTTTGTTTGTTCCGGCTATCAGCATCTCAAGCTTTGGCCTACCAGCCTGGAGATGTACGAGCAAAGCACCGGTTCGCTCAAACAGCTGCGACAGGGACTTGACAAGTACAGTTTTCCCATAAACACAGCGGAGCAAAGCGAGTACCCGATCCAAGCGATCTTTATGTTGGAGGCAACTGATGCAAAACAGCCTCGAATCGAGATGTTAACCACATTTCAAAAGCTGGAGCTTCTTAGAGTAAATACTTTCAGGCCCTTGCTCGCAGATAAATTGGGTAAGCGAGCAGATCACTTTCAATTGTCGTCCGCTATTATCAATAAAGTGCCTGTTTTCAAGTTGTTCAGACCGGCAACAATAGAGCCCGAACGCTTCGTAGAGTTTGTGGAAAGCAGCTTAAAGCTTGGGGCGTAAGGCATTTATGTGTGCAGGATCATTCAGCGGCATATTTTCCAGAAACAATTCTGTTTCTATGCCAGCTGT
>JAJNBR010000034.1 GCA_021156265.1 Flavipsychrobacter sp. | reverse complement strand
GTCGCTGCGGCAGCCATCCACCATCTGCAATACATAATAGCTGGTAGCACCAATGGTGTTGGTTGACGGCACCGGCGCAGTGGGAAACTGCGTTCCGCCGGTAGGCGCATTATACCATTCAAGATTGTTGCCTGTAGCTGAGAGGGGGGGCGCGATAACCTGATAACACAATTCTATCGGCGATACTACCGCAGGTGGTGCAGGCTTAGCCTTTACGGTGACTACTACCGGGACGCGCTGGCTTTCACATCCGTTTACCGTCTGCGTAAAATAGTAATTGGTAACGCCTGTAATACTGGTAGTGGGTGTAGGTATTGTGGTACTCGGAATTCCGCCTGTTGCTGTCGGATACCATACCACATTCTGCCCGGCGGCTATGATCGGCTGGGGCGCATCAAACTGGCAATACATGATGTTGTTGCTAACGAGTGGCATTGCCGGCTGAGGCTTAACCGTAACTGTGGCTACAACTCTGTCGCTCTCACATCCGTTAGCGCTCTGGCTCACGTACCAGTTAAAGGTGCCTGCAACATTTGTTGGTGGGGTTGGAGCCGTCGATGATCCTGTTCCCCCGGTCGCCGTGGTGTACCATAACAGGTTATTCCCGGTTGATATAAGCGGTGTTGATACATCAAACTGGCAATAGTTAGCGCTGGAAGCAACAGGAGGTTGCGGCTTGGGATGCACAATGGCATTGATCGGCACGCGCTGGCTTTCGCAGGTATTGGTGTTTTGTGTTACGTAATATGTAAATGTTGCGGAGGCGGATGTGGAAATAGTCGGCGGTGTCGCGCTTCCTGTACCCCCCGTGGCTGCTGTATACCACAATACATTCGAGCCGCTTACCAGCGTGCTGATCGCCGGTACCGGGGGTAGGAACTGGCAATAGTTGGCTGTCGTAACTGTTGGAGGAACCGAAAGCGTTATCACAACTACTGTTATCGGAAGCCTGTCGCTTTCGCAGCCATTGCTGCCTGTTTGTACTACGTACCATGTAGTGGTGCCACCTATAGAGGTCGAGGGTGTCGGCGCAGTTGCACTACCTGTGCCTCCTGTTGGTACGGTGTACCATTTCAGGCCGGTACCCGTAGCCGTTAGTGTTGTGGCGGTTGCGAACTGGCAATATTGGTAGGATGTAGTGGTTGCTGTAGGTGGTACCGGCTTCGGCAAAATAGTTACCGTAATGGCCGCACGCGGTCCTTCACAATTATTTACGGTTTGGCTGACCCAATAGGTAGTCGTGCCTGGTGTGGTAGTGGACGGTGTTGGCGCAGTAGCGCTTCCCGTACCACCGGTTGCCGTTGTGTACCATAGAAGATTGCTGCCTGTAGCGGTAAGCGGCGGCGGTGTTATATCCTGGCAGTGCGACAAGTTTGCAACAGCAGGTGCTGCAGGAAGCGGGGTTATAGTGATCAGCGTACTATCGGGCGGAGAGGTACAGCCAAATGCGGTAGATGTGACTTTGTAGTATCCTCCATTAACGGCGGCCACATTATTGATCGAAGGATTTTGCTGGGCCGACTGAAAACTGTTAGGCCCTGTCCATGTATAAACAACGCCGGATACAGTTGACGCACTGAGGTTCAGTGTACCGCCTTCGCAAATTGGGCTGTTGCTGGAAGGTGTAGGTGTTTGCGGATACCCCACAATAGTGCTGATATAAGAATACTGAGAATAGCAGCCATTCACCATCGCGCGCACACCATATATGCCTGAATGGCTGATCTGCGCATTGGTAATAGCGGGGTTCTGAACGTTCGACGAAAAACTATTCGGACCGGTCCAGGAATAAGCAGTTGCGCCGGAAACGCTGGTTGCCGTTAAATTCAGTGTTGAGTCGGGGCATACAGGAGAGTTAGAACCGGCAGAAGGCGACGTCGGATTATTTACCGTAACAACGACAGTATCGGTATTGATGCAAAAGTTGGGTATAGTCGAGGTGACGACATAGCTGGTAGTAACGGTGGGAGTAGCCTGCGGACTTTTGCAACTGGTACAGCTTAGCGAGGTGATAGGTGAACCACCCGGTAATACAGACCAGGTAAATCCGGTGCCACCATTGGCATCCAGCGTTGCATTGTCGCCATAGCAAATGGTAGTATCGTTGGAGGCGCGTGTGGCCGGCCAGATGTATATCGGCACAGTAAAGGTTTGCGTGAACATGATGCCCGGGGGCGCACAGGTAGAGTCTTTCACGGTGACTGTATAAATCTTCAGGCCGGTATCAAGCGCCGAGGGTGTCCAGGAAAAACATCCCCGTACAGAGTCCGTTACCTGCGTACTGTACGTCACCGTTGAGCCCGGGGCTGCTGCCGTATGATTATCGGTTGCTATCAATTTCGCTCCGGCGGCCGTGGATTTTACATCGTAACAGAAGCTGAAGGATTTAGTAGCGCAGCTCTGTACCTGGTTGTTGATCCAGCCAGCATTCACAAACGTAGAAGTTTGCGGTGTTACAGTAGGTGCGGTATTCGAACAGTTGAGCACTTGCACTTGCACGTCACGCATCACCGATCCGATAAGTACACCGTTGCGGTATTCCTTCACGCGCATCGACACGGTTTGCGCGCCTTGTTCTGTAGGCGTAAAACCCATGGCGCCCGTGGTGCTGCTTAGAACAAAGGAATTATTTGTTTGAAACGGGTTGGATGGCAATCCTAGTGAGGGCGTTTTTGGCTGGAAGCTGCAGTTCACAGGCGTTGCCGAACAGGAGCTGGATTGCTGTGGCACAAGACTCTCAAAAGCGAGGGAGTCGTTGTTGATATCAACCGCACCGTTGTTGAACGAATAAGGCTGATTGATGCAGACATAAGGTACCGGCTTCACTGAGAAATAGGGAGAGGAATTCCCTTGCGCTACCTGGTTATTTAGCGTGGCTTCCGCATAAAAATTTGGCTGGCCTACTATATTAGAGGAGGTATTTCTCGCGCTTATAAAGATGTAAAACTTCCAGTTGGTGCATCGTGAAGGCAAGGTTACGGTGTCTACGTACCACCACTCCCGGTAACCGGGGATCGTAGATAAGCCGCTCTCACATTCAGTGGCATAACCTGCACACCCTGTGGACACCGACGTACCATTAGCCACTCCACCGGGCAATACCGCCACCTTGGTCATGACCCCGGTGAAGGTTTGATTGGTACAGGTGTTTTTATAACACCAGGAATGCGTCGTTCCTTCGCCGGCTCCGCCGCAGTCCCGGTAGAACTTAAAGATCACCCGGTAGGTAGAATCTGCGATCCACTCGTAAACCAATTCGCCGCCGGCGGCATGTGTAGCTGATGCTTGTTTTGGAAGTATTGCCAAGGACAGCAATACGATTAGGGTTAAAAGATGCTGGCGCATTTTGTTGCGTTTTAATATGAGGTCGTGTTTCCGGGTGGGTCAAACCGGGAAGGTAAATATAGGGTAATTGCACATATAAATAGTTGTGCTTATGTCAAAAAAGGCATTATTATGCTGTTACTTAGAAATTTCGATATCTTTTCTTATCTTGGTTTTTGAAAATCAGATGTCAATGAAAAAACTGTATGCGATCGCCCTTATTGCTGTGTGTTTTACTGCGTGTGAGAAGAAGCAAGTGCGTCACTGCTGGGTTTGCAATTATACCCAAACCACAACCGATCCTAAACTGCTGTCAACTACTACTACAGCCGACACGATAAAGCATTGCGATATGACCGAAGAGGAGCTGCGCCAATGGGAGTCGCGTTACAAAGCGCGCGAACTGAATGGCGTTAAATATAGCGACGCGAAGTGCAGCCAGCTTCCTGACGAAGAAAACGAGGATAAATAAAATAAGGTCAAGATATTTTGTTACACACCTGCTGCACCGGCGGGTGTTTTTTTTACAGTTGCAGCAACCCGAATTGATACAGCGAACTTACCGGCTTGTTGTCCCAGAATAGTTCAAAGTCTTCCAGTCCCGCAGCTTCATAATGGGCTTTAACTTCCTGCAAGGTGCGCAGCTTGATATTATTCACAGATAAGGAAGGTAAAATGTCTGCAAGCCATTGGCCTTGCTCTTTGTCCAGCTTTATGGTGACCGTTTCTTTATTATTATGAAATGTCAGCGCAGCCATTTCCCACTGGTTGCCTTTCTTCGATTTGGTGATGATCTCCAAAGCAGGCGTTTCGCCCAGCCACACCACCTTGGCAGTGGGCTTGCTGCTTAACTGGTCATCGTCGTTCAACGCGTTTAATATAAAATCGGCGGCAACTGTGGTCTTAGGTGTTTTGAAATCAAACCATTTATGCAGCGGCTGGTCGAACTGCATGCTGTGCATGTAGTTGAAAAGCGATTTCTTCAAGCCATAGCTGAAGCTATCATGTTCTGCACCAGTCGGGTCTTCGTGCTCTATATCATTATTGGCAAAGCTGCCCACCAGTTCTGTTTTCTTTTTAACGCCAAATTTTTCCGGCGCTAATCCTACAGGACTGTGAGCAGTCATGGCAAACTGGTGCCAGAAGGCGGATTGCAGAATGCCTGCCTGGAACATCTGCCGCACCATCTCAAGAGAGTCGATAGTTTCCTGCGCGGTTTGCGTGGGGAAACCATACATCAGGTAAGCATGCACCATAATGCCTGCTTCTGTAAAATGTTTGTTCACCCTCGCCACCTGCGCTACGGTGATGCCTTTTTGTATCAATACCAGTAGTCGGTCAGATGCTACCTCAAGGCCACCGGATACTGCTATACAGCCCGAAGCTTTCAGCAGCATACATAGGTCGCGGGTAAAGCTTTTTTCGAAACGGATATTCGTCCACCAGCTTACCACCAGCTTTCTCTTAATGATTTCTAATGCCAGCGCACGCATCAGCGCGGGCGGTGCAGCTTCGTCTACAAAGTGGAAGCCGGAGTTGCCTGTTTGCGCGATGATCTGTTCCATCCGGTCGCACAACAACTGTGCGGCTATCGGTTCGTACAGGGCAATATAATCGAGCGAGATATCGCAAAAGGTACATTTGCCCCAATAGCAGCCGTGCGCCATGGTCAGTTTGTTCCACCTGCCATCGCTCCAAAGGCTGTGCATTGGATTGGCGACTTCAATAGCGGAGATATATTTACCTAAATGCAGATCGCTATAGTCGGGTGTGCCCACTTCGGTTTGCGGGTAGTCGTTGCAGCCTTTGTTGTTGATGTAACTAACGCTGCCGTTTTGCAATATGAAAGTTCGTTTCAGTTGTTCCACCGGCAGTCCGCCCTGAATATGATGCACCAGGTTTTCCAGCGGCGCTTCACCATCGTCGAGTGTAATGAAGTCGAAGAATTCGAATACCCGCGCATCCGACAGTGAGCGTAGTTCCGTATTCGGGAAGCCGCCGCCCATGGCGATCTTTATTTCCGGGTGGTGTTGTTTCAGCCACTGTCCGCAACGAAAGGCTGCATATAAATTGCCGGGAAACGGTACTGACATAGCGACCAGCTTTGGTTGTACTTTGTCTATTGCTTCCCGCAATGCATTAATAGTAAGCCTGTCGATATAAGTATATTCCTGTTGCAGGATGTTGTATAGTTCGTCAAAGCTATTGGCCGACCTTCCCAGGCGTTCTGCATACCTGCTAAAACCAAAATAAGGATCTACGCATTCTTTGATCAGGTCGGACAGGTCTTCGAGGTACATGGTGGCCAGGTACTTTGCTTTGTCCTGGTTGCCCATGGTGCCAAACGCCCATTGCAGGTCCTCAGCCTGTTCAAACCTCGCGGCCTCAGGCAAAAAATTTCGCTGCACGATGAGCGGCGCCAGCGTTGGATTTTTGCCTTGAAGAAATTGTATCGCCGCATCTATCGTCCTGATGTATTCTTTCTTTAATGCAATAATGCGCTTTGTGTTATCGCTCAACTCCACAGGCCCGTTGCCGAGGTAAGCAAACAGGTCCTCCAACCCTTTCTTTGAAAAAAGGGCTACTGTCACATCGATACCAAGGTCTGACTGGCAGGCGCTGATGTTTTTGGTATTCAAAAAACCTTTCAGGTATGCCGTAGCAGGGTAGGGGGTGTTGAGCTGTGTGAACGGAGGAGTAAATAAAAAAACGGTTGCGCTCAAGTGGGGCGATTTCAGGCAAAAATACCGTTAAATACTGAAAGCACGCCGTTTCAAAAGCAAGGAAAAACCTAACTTTCAACGCGGTATGGACACCGAAGACATCAGGCCGGTTCGTAAGATCATTCATATTGATATGGATGCGTTCTATGCCTCTGTGGAACAACGGGATAACCCGGACTACAGGGGCAAGCCTATCGTGGTAGGCGGCTCGCCTGAAGGACGGGGCGGGGTGGTAGCAACGGCTAGTTATGAGGCGCGCAAGTTCGGGATACGCTCAGCCATGCCGTCTAAACGCGCGCAGCAGCTATGTCCTCAGGCCATATTCGTATTCCCCCGTTTTGCGGCCTATAAGGAAGCGTCTGAGCATATCCGTTCCATATTTCGCAGGTATACGGATATGATCGAACCGTTGTCGCTGGACGAAGCTTACCTTGATGTTACCGACGATAAACAGAACATTGGTTCAGCCATCGAGATAGCCAAACAAATAAAACAGGCTATTAAAGACGAGCTGCAATTGACTGCCTCAGCCGGCGTGTCCGTCAACAAGTTCGTCGCCAAGATAGCCTCTGATATGAATAAGCCAGACGGCCTTACGTTTATTGGCCCGTCGTCGATCGAAGATTTTATGGAACGACTGCCTGTTGAGAAATTTTATGGGGTAGGTCATGTCACTGCGGGCAAGATGAAAAAGATGGGGCTGCACACCGGTGCTGATCTTAAAAAGCTTACTGAAGAAGACCTGGTGAAGTTCTTTGGTAAGTCGGGCAGGTTCTATTACAAGATCGTTCGAGGCATTGATGACCGTGAGGTGGAACCGCATGGAGAGGCAAAATCTGTAGGCGCTGAGGATACGTTTCCCTACGATCTTACCAGGCTGGATGAAATGAATGACGAACTCATCAAGCTGGCAGAAAAAGTGCAGGAGCGCCTGCGTAAGCACCAGCTGAAAGGTCGCACCATCACACTCAAGATAAAATACAGCGACTTCCGGCAGATCACGCGCAGCCTTTCTATTGCGCAAGCGGTAGACGATGTTGATACCATACTGCAAATTGCGCAGGAATTGCTTGTAGCTACTGATCCTGAAAAAGATAAGATCCGGCTATTGGGAATTTCACTGTCAGGGTTCAAAGATGAACCACGGTCAAAAAAACAAGGTTGGTCGGGGCAGCTGGAGTTATTCTGAGGTATATAAATCAAGCACTTGGATGGCATGCTTTTCCTGCCGGTTTGGTTGTTTAAATCTGCAACATGAAATTCCGCCTGCCCACGCTTTTTGCGTATATGCTTGCTGCCCTGTTCATTCTGGGCAGTTGCAAAACATACTATACGCCAACTTACAATGCTTACCAACCAACACCAAATGCGTCTGTTGAGCGTGGAAAAATGCTGGTTCAAAGCTCTTGCGCCGGGTGCCACTTCGATCCCGCTACAGGTAAGCTGAGCGGCAGGCAGTTTATGAGCACTCCGGGCATTGCCGGCAAAGTGTACACAGCCAATCTCACACAAAGCGCCACGCACAGCCCCATGTCGAAGTATAATGAAGCGGAATTCGTGTACCTGATGCGTACAGGTGTAGCCAGGAACGGTCATTATATACCGTATATGCCCCGGCATTTTATGTCTGATGCAGATATCAGTGCCATGTACGCCTACCTCCGTTCGTCCGACGAAGCTGTACAGGCGCACGATGCCGTAAGTGGCTTAACTAACTTAAACCTCATAGGGCACATGGGTTCGATCCTATTACCAAAACCCGAACCATTTCGTCCCACTGTGTCGGGCGAAGACATGAGTGACCAGGTGGCTTATGGCCGGTATCTTGTTTATAACATAGGCTGCTGGGAATGTCATTCAAAGAAAGGACCGATGTCTTTGAAGCATGCGCACCCTGAGGAGACCAAAGGCTATATGGCAGGGGGGCGTAAGTTTAAAATGCCGGATGGCGATATACACAGCTCCAATATTACGATGGACAAGGCAACGGGCATTGGTAATTACACTGCTGAGGATTTCCGTAACGCCGTGCTGAAGAATATAGCTCCCGACGGTAAAAAGCTAAGGCCACCGATGAAAGACTTCCATCTCCTGACAGAGCAAGAAGCCGACGCCATTTTTGCCTATATCAAAACGCTGCCGCCTGTAAAACACGATGCGCAAAGAAAGGACGCTAAACGTTAGTCCTTCATGTTCTCCCGCATGGTATCCCAGTAGTCTTTGCCGTAGCTCACCAGTATCTCGCTGCCGGCAGGTATGTCTTTGATGGCGTCGATATAGATGCGGTTCTTATCGTTGATATATGCGGCGTTATTGGTAATGCCTTTTACCTTCTTCAGGCCGCGGGCATCGTTAGCATAGCGGGCAAAGCCGGTATCCTCACGAGCATCTATCACGCGGTTTTTGTTAATGAAAAATATATAGGCATTATCGGCATCAAGCTCTACGTCATTCCATGTGGTTAACTTGCCGGTATACTCTACTATCCGTTCTCCTTTCTTTATCGGTTTCTTTGTAAACAAACCTTTTCCTGCTCCCGGTAGTGTCGATCGTTTGGCGACCAGCTGATCTTCTAAAAATGCCATAGCTATAGTTGTGCTCTTAAAATGGTTTGCAAAACAACGGTATTCTTTCCAGACTTCTTTTATAATTATTATGCCCTCCACCGCACTGATATGAAGGTTCACGGATTTTTTCAGCAGGCATGGGGGTAAGATCCACAATTGTCGTTTTTCTGCAAAGTGAGAACGATTTAGTATGAAAGCTATAACCACCATCCTTTTACTGTTAACCGGCTATGCTGTGTCGGCGCAAACGCAGGGTGATTCGATATCGTCGCGGATGCATCGCATGAACGAGGTGCGTGTAACTGCCAGCGCTGCCAACCTGGCTAAACACGTGGAAAGCACCCAGATGGGCAAAACCGACCTCCCGGTATCCATGCTGCTGAAAGCGCCCTCCATAGGCGGCGAGCCCGATGTGATCAAAGCGCTACAACTGACACCGGGTGTAAAGCGGGGTACAGAAGGTAACATCGGAATGTTTGTTCGTGGCGGAGGTAACGACGAGAACCTGATATTGCTGGACGGCGCGCCTGTGTATAACGCGGGACATTTACTGGGCTTTTTCTCCATATTCAATTCATCTACCTTAAAGGATGCGCAACTGTACAAAGCCTGTTTCCCTGCGCAGTATGGCGGCCGTCTTTCGTCGGTGCTCGATGTACGCACGAAAAAAGGCAGCTTGTCTGACTATAAGGCAGCAGTGAGCGTTGGCGCTATAGCTTCATCTGCCACCGTGCAGGGTCCAATTATAAACGACAAACTGTCGTTCATTGTCTCGGGCCGCCGCACTTATATCGATAAAGTGTTCAAATTTATTCCTTACCACTTCTATGATGGCAATGCCAAGCTGACGTATGCGCTTGATGAAAAGAACCGTTTCTTCCTTAGCGGGTATAAAGGTGATGATGTGCTAAATGCCGCTCCGTCGAACGGTGAGAATGATGCGCAGCAGGTAAAAAGCAATTTACACCTGGGCAATCAATCGCTTGTGGCACGATGGAATCATATCAATAAGCAGTTTAGTTCTGATGTATCGGTACTTTATAGCAAGTTCAATTACAACATCGCCGGTTCGATGGACAGCAATCACCTCGCTATCCGATCTGCTATCCGCGATTATGGTATAAAGGGCGATATCAAAACAATCAACACCGGCAATCATAAGCTTGGTGCCGGATTTGCACTCACCCATCATTTTTTTAATCCCAACATAGTAAGCAGCAAAGGACCACTGGTGGATCGATTTGGCAACCGTGGCGGTAAGAAGATCTACAACACTGAAGCAGCAGTGTACGTGGCTGACGATTATCGCATCAGCGATGGCTGGCAGATGAACGCGGGCTTGCGCCTCAGTGGTACTGCAGTGGAAGATAAAGTATATGCTAATGTCGAACCACGTCTTGGCCTTCGTTACCTGCTCGACGATCGCAATTCTGTAAAAGCTTCCTATGCACGTATGGCGCAATACATGCACCTCGTCAGCAGTTCGTCACTGGCCTTACCAACAGATCTTTGGTACCCCGTTACAAAAAATGTAGCACCCGGTATTTCTGACCAGGTAAGTATGGGCTATTATCACAGCGTTCCATCTCTGGGGTTAACCTTAAGCGCCGAGGTGTACTATAAATGGCTGCAAAATCTGGTGGAATACAGGGAAGGTGCGTTGCTGATATTGAATGATAACTATGAGAACGAACTGGTACATGGCAAAGGCCGCTCGTACGGGCTGGAACTGTTTGCCGGGAAGACGACTGGCAGGTTCACAGGTTGGTTAGGGTATTCGCTGTCGTTCGCGCACCGCAAGTTCGATTCGCTGAACAATGGTAAAGAATATTATGCCCGTTACGACCGTCGCCACGATCTATCACTCGTAACTATGTACGATATCAGCAAGCGCTGGGCGGTAAGCAGCTCGGTAGTATACGCTACAGGCAGCCCGTTTACAGGGCAAAGTGGCCAGTACCTGGTGCCCAAACCCGACCTGGCAGGGTTTGACATCCTGCCCGCATACACGGGCCGCAACGACCTGCGTATGTCCCCCGCATTCCGAATAGATCTCGACGTTGCGTATAAGTTCAGCCTCGGCAAACGGATAAAAGGTGACGCGCACATCAGCATATACAACCTGCTCAACCGCACACAGCCGCACAATGTGACACGAGAATACGATGAGATCACATCTTCATACAAATACCGCCAGAACGGATTGTTCGGCACCATCACAACAGGAACTATCAATTTCAATCTCTAGTTAAAGAAGCATATTTTATGAACACAGGAAAATTTTTATTGCCCCTGCTTTTTGCAACGGCACTGACCAGTTGCAGGCCCAAACCGATAGATATAGAAGTGCCGCAAAAAGACCCGAAGCTGGTTATTTCTGCCAGTTGTATAGATGAGGCCACTGTTCTGGTAGCTACGGCTTACTCTGTTACATCGTTGCGCAACCTGCAGGATACCACTGCACAGGGCGGCATACCGCAAGACCTGCTGGCTGATTCTGCTACTGTGACTATTGCAGGTGTGGGACAGTTGCCGGATACACTGGCGCGCATAGGCCGTGGCATTTATGGCAGCCGTAGCTTACAATTGCAGCCGGGCGCAAAATATACGCTTACGGTTATCGACCATAAGAAGAATGCCGCGGCTACAGCAACAACCGTATATATGCCGAAAGCCGAAGTGGAAAACATTACTCCCGAAGTGATCAAACATGCACAGGACACGGTTGTAAAACTGCATGTCAGGATAAAAAATGCACAACCCGGCGAACGCTATTTTATGAGCTATAATACACTATCGCAGGCACGTGCACTGGTGTTGCAGCCTGTTAATTCCCTGCAGTCGTTTGAGCCGAGGCGCATAGAATTGTTTGAGGACGGCGCCCGCGATGGCGTGATCACCAAAACGCTGACGATCGACGCTATGCCTAAGGACACCCTCGCCATCCATATAGGCAGGGTAGACCAGCACTACTACAAATACCTGGATGCTTATAAGCGTACCGGCTATCTCATCAACCAGGTGACGGGCGAGCCGATCAATCTGCCAACGAATATTACAGATGGCTACGGCTATTTTGCGCTTTACCGGCCGGAGCGAAGGATTATCAATTTGGGCGAGTATTAGTTGCAACTAAAACGGCTGCGGTGATCATTCATCTATTCACCTTCCCGTTTCATCTATTTATGATGGCATCGGCGTAGTGGGCAGGTTACCTTTATCAATACAGTTTATGATAAGGGAAATATTTGTTACAGCAGTTGTTTCAGCTGCTATGCCAGTGACTTCAAACGGTCAGCACACAAATACCGGCAGTGGCCAGCCGGTGGGCCGTAAGGAAATCCTGGTGACAACTTTTAAAGATAACCGGCGGGGCATCTATATTCTCAACCACAATGGCGATTCAGTTACCGGAAAAGTGTTTTCCGTACCTGTATCCAATTTTGAGCGGTGGGAATACGATGGCAAGATCCGTTACACCTACTTTGTCAAAGATTCTACTGCCTACGTCAATAAGAACAAGCCCGGAATTTCAGGTCATTTTTATGTAGCTGATACCAATCTGAAAGACATCAGGAAGTATGGCCTGTTGCCTTATGGCGATATAGATACTTTGGGAAGACGAATGCTGGACGTTCATGATTTCATACTCCTGTCTGACGACCATTTCATCACCCTGTCTTATTACGAAAGGGTAGTAAAGAATATACCGGCACATTTGCACCCGGTTGCAGGGGTAAGGGTGGTTAGTCCCATACTTCAGGAAGTGAAAGAAGGCAAAGTGATCTGGCAATGGGATGCGACACGATACCCGGAATTGTATGAAATAAGTGTAGAAGAAAATAAGTTTGATGATACATCAGCCGCCTGGGATTACCTGCACGTTAATTCTGTATCCATTGATCCGAAAGATGATCACTTAATCATGTCGTTCCGCAATGCGAGCCAGGTGGTAAAACTGCACAGGCGTACTGGTGAGATACTATGGAAGTTGGGCGGCAAAAAAAGCGATTTTGCGGTGGCTGACAGTATGGTGTTTTTACGGCAACATCATGCACGCTATGTAGACGGCGGTCGATCGCTCATGTTATTCGACAATGGCGATGAGAAGATAAGAAAAACAAGCCGTGTAGTGGAGTTTGAACTGGATGAGAAGAATAAACGAATAACCGGCTTTCGGCAGTTTACGTTGCCGGGCGTATTCGTGCCTTACTCCAGCTCTGTCCAGAAAATAGGGGACAGGTATTTTATTGCCGCCGGCAACACAAACCTTATTCTTGAGTATAACTACAAGACGGACGAAAAGACTTTTGAAAAAAAACTGGAGTCGGCGAGTTACCGCGCGTTCAAGTATGAGTAATGAGGCGGTTATTATACAAGCGCAGTGCCGGGCATGTACTTCAGCCCCGTCAGCTCCGCCTGTGGAACACCTTTACTTTGTATCAGCACCTTAAACTTCGGTCCCATGTCGAATAGTAACGTATGGCTTATGAACGAGGCTTTCTTCGCTGCAAGGATCATATCAGGTTCTTCCGCGAAGGTTTTCTGTAAATAGTCGTTTAGGCCGAGGGAAAGTAGAAAATGACATTGATCGGTGAAGCCGCAGTCGGTCAGGCCGCTTTTCAAACCGAACTGTTGTAACGCAGAAAAATTGACATGAGACGTGATGTCCTGCTTCCCGATGTTCTCATAAGGAACGTCGTTTATAGTATGCTGGTGATAACATAGGAGCGTACCCCTGCTCCGGCAGGTCTTATAAAGCTCGGAGGATGAATATCCGTAGTCAATGGTTAAGATATAACCCTTATTTAGCGCTGAGGCGACCGAGGTCAACCAATCTACGGCGTGCAGGTTTATCTCGGTCCGGAAACCTTCAGGAAGTTCGGCGTCCAGTTCGGCGAGGTAGTCTTTGAGCTCTTGTGCAGCGGGCTTCAATACTTCTATAAAGCCATCTTGATAGTCGACAAATACCTCCATCAGTTCTTCTTGCATCACCACCTGGTGTACAGGAAAGTTGTCGACCAGCTCGTTGGACAGTACGCAGCCATTCAGGCCGGCTATCTCTTCAATGCTGTTGTGCCAGGATACTTTTTCGTGAAGATGTTGCTGTTCTCTGTCACGCATAGAGGGGCTTTTCTCGATGATACAGTATTTCAATCCTGCATACATTCTTTCATTACGCTTCAGATAAGTAAGGATGTCGCGGCAGAGCGCACCGGTTCCTGCGCCGTACTCAACAATAACGAAGGTTTCCTCGCCAAGTGTGTACCACATTTCTTCTATCTGCTTGCCGATAAGTGCTCCAAAGGCGGAGCTAAGCGTAGTGCTCGTATAGAAGTCGCCCTTTGCTCCTATCTGGTTACGTGCCGATGTGTAGTATCCAAGGTCAGGGTAGTACAGGCACATATCCATAAATTGCTTGAAGCTTATTGGGCCTTCATTGTTTATTTTCCGGATGATCGTTTCGGTTAGTGTCATGGTGTAGGTTGCTTTTTTTATTCGCAAAAAAATGCTGCCATGAAGGAGGGCGGGGCAAAGTAACCGGGATACTTAAATCAATAAAAAAGTTGTTTAAATAGAATGTAACTGCTTAATGATCAATGTGCCCGGAGTAGAAACGATAGTCGTGAAAACCGTTCCGCCAACTATTTTACCGGCGAGAAAACCCCCTTTCCTTTTTTTTGCCATTTTGCGGTTTACAGCAGCTACGATTGCAACGCCCTGCGAAAACTGCCTTGTCGGCAGGCGACGTTGTTACCATTAGCTTTAACTCGACAAATAACAATACCAATACAGTCTCTGGTGATAACTTGGTACTATACCGTCTCACTTGACTGCCGCAGGAGTACGCGGTTGCACAAAGCCAGGCTGCATACCCGTGCCAACCTCCGGTCAGGGAGAAAAGAGGAAAACCTTGCAGCATCATGACAGTAAAACCGGTGCTTTTGTTATTTTCGGGACAAATTCCCCTATTATGAAACTTCCCATCCTATGCCTGGCAGCTATGACTGTCCTTGCCTGTAATAAAAAAGAAAACGAACGGATCGACAAAAAAAATAAGCAGATCGACTCTATAGTCGGCGTATACCAATGTAACGGTTACACTATTGAAAGGCAGGAACACCCCCTGCCCAGGTATAGGTACGATCGACGTGATACTGTTATCACGACGCTCACCGTAATCCGTGCAAGCGACGATAGCATTCGTATATCGTCCCCTATATGGAGCGACGGCCTGGATCTTGAATTCAACCCGTCGCAGGAATATAAAATTAATGGCTCAAGTAAGCACCAGGCCTGGTCCGGCCAATACCTATTCAATCCAGCTAAGGGCACTATGCATTACGACGGAAATTCGGTGTTTGGAACGGGCGTTGATAACCGGTACTATACTATCTCACTTGACTGCCAGAAATAGCCTCTACCCGGAAACCATCCCGACGGGTTAATGTCTTTTCCTGCCGTTGTTGGTGTTCTTCACCAACAACGATATAGAACACACAACGATGGCGGTGCTTCATGAATAATGAAGTTTACTTTAGTTTAGTTTCTTTTTGTTTTGTTTTATTT
>JAJNBR010000272.1 GCA_021156265.1 Flavipsychrobacter sp. | reverse complement strand
GCGATCATCCTGTCGCTGATCCTTGTTGGATTGCTGTTAATTAACAGATACACAAGGTCATGGCAGGTGTTCGGCTCGTTTTTCCAGTACAGCAGATTCCATTTTTTTATGTACCTTTGCGCCTCGGAATTGTTACCATTGGCAGTGTTGACCAAATTGTTGGTAAGAGGATTAGTGAACTGATAGAGTGTGTGGACCTTCAATTACTTAAAACAAAAAGATAACCCCGTTTTACGACCCAAATATGGCTAAAGCTGACCGTTCGATAAACAAAGGCACCGGAAAAAGTGAACACAAGGTAAATAAGATACTGGTAACCCAGCCTCGACCAGACAGTGAAAAATCACCCTATTACGAGCTGGCCAAAAAATTCAATATTGCGCTTGAGTTTCACCCTTTTATACGTGTTGAAGGCTTAAGTGGGAAAGAATTCCGCAAGCAGCGCATTGACATTGGCGAATACACGGCTATTATCTTCAACAGCCGTAATGCCATAGACCATTTCTTCCGCATTTGTGAAGAGCTGAAAGTGAAGATATCGCAGGAGATGAAGTACTTCTGCATCACCGAGGCTGTAGCGCTTTATTTACAGAAGTTTATACTCTACCGCAAGCGTAAAGTATTCTTCTCGGCAGATGGTTCGACCGATGGGCTGCTCGAGGTTATCAACAAGCATAAGAACAATGAGAAATTCATCGTTCCTACTGCGGATAACGGTAAGAACGATATTGCCCAGTTCCTGGCCACCAATAATTCAGCATACGTAGAAGCTACCCTGTACCGTACAGTGGCTAACGACATAACCCCGGTGATGGCGAATGGCTTCGACATGATCCTGTTTTTCAGCCCGTTCAGTGTCCAAACCCTGTTCGATCACGATCCGAAATTCAAACAAAATGGTACGCTGATAGGCGCATTTGGCCCTACTACCTCGAAAGCGATCGAGGATGCAGGTTTGAGGCTGGACGTGAAGGCTCCGGCGCCCAACGCGCCGTCTATGGTAGCCGCGCTGGAGCAATATTTTGCAGTTGCAAGAAAATAGAAGGCCCCCAAATATTTAGTCCGGTAGCTCAACTGTTTATGCAGTTGAGCTATTCTTTTTTATATACCTATAGATTTGTATGCTGTCCTATTTGGAGTTGGTGGTTAACTTAGCATCATGGCAAACAGGCTGATCAACGAACAAAGTCCCTATCTACTCCAACACGCCCATAATCCGGTGGATTGGCACCCTTGGGGTGCTGAGGCATTTGAACGCGCCAGGAGCGAGAATAAGCCCGTATTGGTGAGCATTGGCTATGCGGCCTGTCACTGGTGTCATGTAATGGAGCGTGAAAGCTTCGAGAACGACCAGGTGGCGACCTACATGAATGAGCACTTTGTAAACATCAAAGTGGATAGGGAGGAGCACCCTGATGTCGACCATCTGTACATGGATGCGGTGCAAGCCATTAGCGGCAGCGGCGGTTGGCCCCTCAACGTGTTCGTGACACACGATCGGGTGCCGTTCTATGGCGGCACCTATTACCCGCCGCGGCCGGCCTTCAACCGTCCTTCCTGGCTGCAGCTGTTGCAGCGTATGACCGAGGTGTGGACAGAAAAACCCGAAGAAGTAACAGCGCAGGGAGAGCAGATGATCCAATACCTGAAACAGGCGTCCGGCGCAGGTTTTGCGGCAAAGGGCGAAGACTGGGACATGGACACCTGCAGGAAGATCGCAGATGCCTTATTGCAGCAAGCCGATACAGAGTGGGGCGGCTTTGGAAGGGCACCTAAATTCCCCGGCACTATGGCTATTTCCTATCTCCTGGAGCATTATCATTACACCAAATATGAACCTGCGCTTTTGCACGCCACTTTGAGCCTCGACCGCATGATAGAAGGCGGTATTTACGATCAATTGGGTGGTGGTTTTGCACGGTATTCTACCGACGAGAAATGGCTGGCGCCGCATTTTGAAAAGATGCTGTACGATAATGCGCTTTTGGTTAGTACACTGTGCGATGCTTACTACGTTACAAAGCACAGACGCTACCGGGAGGTAATAGAGGAAACGATAGCCTTTGTGGAGCGCGAACTGAGAGACGCGTCGGGTGGATACTACAGTGCGCTGGATGCCGACAGTGAGGGCGAAGAGGGTAAATTCTACACATGGACCTGGGAAGAATGGCGGCAGGTTATGAGCGATGATGAACTGCTTAAAACTCATTTTGGCATAGCCGAAGAAGGCAATTGGGAACACACAAACATCCTGCACGTGGCAACCGATATTCCTACCCTTGCCAAAGAGACAAATTACTTCAGGAACGAGATTGAAAAACGCATATCCGAAGCAAAGCAAAAGTTGTTTGACACACGTGAACAAAAGGTACGCCCTGCGACCGACGATAAATGCCTTTTGTCGTGGAATGCTTTAATGAATACAGCCTTGTCCAAGGCTGGTGTAGCCTTGAACCAGCCCATTTACATACAGCGGGCAGAGGCGCATATGCAATGGATGCTGGACGTCTTCAATCAAGGCCCGGCATTGCTCCATACATGGAAGCAAGGCGTGTCGCGCATACCTGCCAAGCTCGACGACTATGCTTACCTTATCCAGGCGTTACTGCAACTAAGCAGCGCTACCGGCAACGAAGGTTGGATGGTAAAAGCCAACCGCCTGATGGATGATGTGACCCGTGATTTTGCTTATGAAACCGGGAACTTCTTCTACTATTCCTCGTCGGCACAAACCGATATTCCTGTGAGAAAAGTTGACCTGTACGATGGCGCGCTCCCTTCTGCAAATGCGGTTATGGCGCATAACATGCTGCAACTAGGAATGTATATGGAGCGGAGCGAATTGCTGGAGCAAGCTTACTACATGTTGCAGCATATGTCCTCTGTAACGATGCGCTATGCATATTCTTTTGCCTTCTGGGGGCAGTTGCTGCAACGTTATACGCAAGGTCTGAAGTTTGTGGTATGCGCAGGAACCGAGGCTGATAAATCGCTCGCATTGCTTCAGGAGCACTATATGCCGCATGTCAGTTTGCTTACTTCGAAAAAAGAAATATCTGAAATAGCTATTGTTAAGTCCAAATTTTTTTCAGGTCAAAATCGTATATTTGTTTGTACGCCGCAGGAATGCCTGCCGCCCATTACGGACGTAGAGCGTGTTTTAGATATAATCAGCCTATAGTATAAAATTTCTACTCGATTAAAATTTTCCGGCAATAACTGTTTGAAAATCTTAACAATTTTTTTTTCCGGGCTTGCATTTTTGGAAAAATCTTTAAATATTGTGCATCGGTTTAGTTGTGTAACGTACTTCAAAACCAAAAAATTACTTTATTTGCCTAATCGCAAAAACAACAACATAAGTAGTATGAAACAAGTTTCCCTGAAGATCTCGGCTGTGGCTTTACTCGCATTGGCTGCAAGCTGCGGGACACCGGGGCCTGGTGGTCAGCTCGTAGGTGATAATACGATGATGAATTACAAGGCGCCTGTACCGCTAGGCATGGTGTATGTTCCTTCTGGTGTTTTAAAAATGGGAGCAAGCGATGAAGATGTTCGCGGGAAAAACGACGCGATGATTCGGACTGTACAGATGACCGGTTTTTATATGGATGCGACAGAGATATCCAATGCCGAATATCGTCAGTTCACCAACTGGGTACGCGATTCTATCGCTCACACCCAATTGGGCGACTTCATTGATAATCCCGATGGTTCTCAGCGCGTAGACTTCAGAAGACGTATCAACTGGCGTGATGCGGATCTGCAAGACCAGCTGTCTAACATGTTCATCCCTGCCGAACAGTCTGGCTGGGGTAGAATGGAACTTGATAACAGCAAGCTCGTATATCACTACGAAACATTTAACTATCAGGAAGCGGCGAAGAACCCAACTCAGCCTCGTACCAGCTTCGTTCAAAAAAATGATATCTCTGTGTACCCCGATACTACGGTATGGGTACGTCAGCTGACTTATTCATACAATGAGCCTATCGCTCAGCAGTATAACTGGTTCCCTGCTTTTAACAATTACCCTGTTGTGGGGGTTAACTGGTACCAGGCAAATGCGTTCAGCAACTGGCGCACGAACCTGTGGAGGAGCGAGCGTGAAAGGAACAGGATGTATTTTGAAGGTGAATT
>JAJNBR010000271.1 GCA_021156265.1 Flavipsychrobacter sp. | reverse complement strand
TATTCTTTTGCGCATCTACAATACGCGATTGGTATGCTTTAATATCTACGAAACCCAGCTCATCTTTCGGACCAATGTTTTCAAACAGCAACTCCGGCTCTTCGTCAAATAGTATTTGAAAATACTCTACCGCGTTGATACGGTGATGATAATTACACTTAGGGCAAACGTGAAAATGGTCTTCCAGTTCTTTTGCTGTGATGGTCGTCTTGCACTCAGGGCATTTATTCCAAAGCCCGTCCGGCGCCTCTTTCTTTTCCTCCGTTGTGGTCGATATCCCTTTCTTTATTCTTCGAAACCAGGTTGACATAAGTCTTTAAATTAGTTAAGAATTGTTTTCTTGTCCTCGCTCTTTGTTCAACAACAGCCGTCAAAGATACGGTACGGAGCCGCCAAATCTCAAATAGTTATTTATTCTGTTATTTCTCCCCCTTTGCCGGACAATAAGTAGATGACTGCCATACGTATGGCCACGCCGTTCTCTACCTGGTCGAGGATAATGGATTGTTTGCTGTCAGCTACGTCTGAGTTCAACTCCACACCACGGTTGATGGGACCCGGGTGCATGATGACGATGTTTTTCTTCAGGCTGTCGAGCATATCCTTGTTCACGCCATAATAAAGTGCATACTCGCGCAGGGTCGAGAACAGGGGTTTATGCTGGCGTTCCAGCTGTATGCGCAGCACGTTGGCTACGTCACACCATTCCAGCGCTTTTTTGATATTGTACTCGACTCTTACGCCGAGATCTTGTATATGTTTCGGTATCAGTGTGGGTGGACCAGCCACAGTTACTTCTGCTCCCAGTTTCTTCAGGCAGAATATATTGCTCAGCGCTACACGCGAGTGCATAATATCACCCAATATCGCTATCCTTTTTCCTTTCACCCCACCCAGCCTTTCCCTGATAGAATAAGCATCCAGCAGGGCCTGCGTGGGGTGTTCGTTGATCCCATCTCCGGCGTTCACGATAGCCGCGTCTATATGGTTGGCCAGGAACCAGGGTGCCCCGCTGGCCGAGTGGCGCATCACCACCATGTCCACTTTCATGGCCAGGATGTTATTCACGGTATCTATCAGCGTTTCGCCTTTGGATACCGATGAACCTGAGGCGGAGAAATTCACTACATCCGCGCCCAGCCTTTTTTCCGCCAGCTCAAACGAGATGCGTGTGCGGGTGGAGTTTTCGAAGAATATATTAGCAACAGTGGTATCGCGCAGCGACGGCACTTTTTTGATCGGGCGCTGCAATACCTGCTTGAAATTATCTGCCGTCCGGAAGATGGTCTCTATATCCTCCGGCTGTAGTTCTTTAATTCCAAGTAAGTGTTTTACCGATAACGACATGCGTTTGTTTTAATGTTATTGATCAATGAGCACAACCTGGTCTTTCTCATCTTTTTCCTTCCAGTACACTTTTACTTTCTGTGTATTCACGGTATCCACCGTCAGGCCTACGTAATCGGGCTGTATCGGCAGTTCGCGGCTAAAGCGGCGGTCTATCAGCACCATCAGCTCCACGTCCCGCGGCCGGCCAAAGTCCAGCAGCGCGTCCATGGCCGAGCGTATGGTGCGCCCCGTGAACAGCACGTCGTCTATCAGTACCACCTTTCTTCCCTCTACGCTAAAGGACATATCGGTCTGGTTAGGCACCATCACGGCGCCCTGGCTGTGCACATCGTCGCGGTAGAATGTGATATCCAGTTTGCCGTAATCTATTTGCTGGCCGGTGATCTGTTTCACCATGCCGGCTATACGGTCCGATAGCCAGATACCCC
The DNA here is from genome assembly GCA_021156265.1 of Flavipsychrobacter sp. Taxonomy (GTDB): domain Bacteria; phylum Bacteroidota; class Bacteroidia; order Chitinophagales; family Chitinophagaceae; genus Polluticoccus. The sequence goes on along the minus strand of JAJNBR010000271.1, from coordinate 2,365 downwards.
GGGGTTGTATACCGATAATGGCTGTTTCGCTAAAGTTGAGGTGGTTTTCGATCAACTGGTGTGCGAGACGCATGAGCGTGATATTCAGTTGATTATGATCGAGCAGGGTCTTCAAGACTGCATTGATTTGGGCAAAAATAACATTCTGTAACCGATTTTCTTAGTGCCGGCGAAAAATGTTGCCTTTCCGTCCCTTTATACATAAGCTTCATGTAGCAAAACATTCTACTTTTATATACAAACCGATCTATGCCATTCAAAACCATCGTTACAGGGGCCACCGGCATGGTGGGCGAAGGTGTTATGCACGAATGCCTGCTGCACCCCGATGTTTCCGAAGTCCTCATTATTAACCGCCGCCCCTCAGGTTTCAGCCATCCAAAACTCAAAGAGGTCGTTCACAAGGATTTTTTCGACCTATCGCCTGTTGCACATGAAATGGAAGGTTACGATGCCTGTTTCTTTTGCCTGGGTGTCACATCGTTAGGTAAGAACGAAGCGGAGTACACAAAATACACCCACACACTCACCATGCATTTTGCCGAAACCGTAGCCGCCCGCAACGCCGATATGACGTTTTGCTACGTTTCCGGCTCCGGTACCGACAGTACCGAAAAGGGGCGCGTAATGTGGGCAAGAGTAAAGGGTAAAACCGAAAATGACCTGGCTGCGATGTTTACCAAATTCTACGCCTTCCGCCCCGGCTTTATGAGCCCGACACCGGGAGCTAAGAACGCCCTCAGTTTCTATAAATACGTTGACTGGCTCTACCCGTTGTTTCGTAGCATGATGCCTAAATTCGTCTGTACACTCAAAGAGGTGGGTATTGCGATGATACACACCGTCACCAAAGGTTACGAAAAGAAAGTGCTGGAAGTGCCGGATATTGTAGAGCTGGCAAAACGATAAACTATGACTGACATCCTGTACGATACAATTGGTAAAGTCTATAACACCACCCGCTGTGCTGATCCTTACATCACCGGCCGGCTATACGAGCTGCTGTCACCCACAAGCGATGGGTTATACCTGGATATAGGCTGTGGTACTGCCAATTACCTTACTGCACTGGCAGAGAAAGGCGTCCGGTTTTATGGTGCGGACCCTTCGGAGACCATGTTGGCTGAAGCCCGGAAGAAGAACAACGATGCACAGTTCTTCAATGCAAAAGCAGAAGACTTACCCTTTGAGAATGAATTATTCGATGGCTGCACAGCCACGTTCACCCTGCACCATTGGGATGATAAGCTAAAAGGACTTACGGGGGTAAAGCGTGTACTGAAACCGGGCGCCCGCATGGTGTTTCTCAGCTTTACGGAGGAACAGATGCGTGGTTACTGGCTCAATTACTACTTTCCCGAAATGATGAGGCGGAGCTGGGAGCTGTTGCCCGATTTCGCGGGCATGCAACAGTTACTGAACGATGCCGGTTTCCAGCAAACGACCATTGAGAAATACTTTGTGCAGGACGACCTGCAAGACCATTTCCTGTATTCAAATAAACACCGCCCGGAGCAGTACCTGCGTCCCGGGATCCGGCAGAACGCTTCTTCATTCAGTGCGCTCTGCTCGCCCGGGGAACTGGCGGCAGGACTTGCAACACTGGAAGCAGATATCGCCTCGGGCGCCATTCATGATATTATGAAGCGTTACGAGAACAACGAGGGTGATTACCTGTTCCTGGTGGCACAGAAGTAAGCAAGTATTTCCTGATACTTATATTCTGATAACCAATAAGTCAACGGGTTTGCTTTCGCTACCTTTAGCAAGGATCATATTAAAGATGAGTTTAGTCACTATAGCTACATTTACCAATGCCTTCAACATGAACGTGCTCAAAGGCCGCCTCGAAACTGAGGGTATTCCTGCATTTGCTAAAGACGAGCATACGGTCACTACCAATCCGTTCTACGATATGGCCCTCGGCGGCATCAAGCTGCAGGTGCGCGAAGAGGATGTTGCTGAAGCTCAGCGTATCATGGCAGAATCGGGCTATGTACAGCCACCAGCTCCACCACCCGTTGCAGAGAAAAGGCAAAATCCCTTACTTAGTTTCCTGAAATTCATCATTTTCTTTGCAGCCGTGCTTGGGCTCATCTACCTGTTGCACGATCCCCTCGCCTATCTTGAGCCTGTAAGGCGACCGGTACAGTTGCCGCTTCCAAAGATCAGCCATTAAAAATAATGGTGAAGAATATGCAGCCATTTCGCTAATTTTTGGAACAGAAAACAGACCTGCATAGAACCAACACCTGCAAAAACACAACGCAAAAATGAGAAAAGAACCTATAGTTGTAGAACGCACCTACAATGCACCTGCTGAAAGAATATGGAAAGCGCTTACCGACAAAAATAAAATGAAACA
>JAJNBR010000270.1 GCA_021156265.1 Flavipsychrobacter sp. | reverse complement strand
CAACTGGAGCCCCGTAGGTTCTCTGAACAATGCGAACACTTCGTACCCGATAGCTACCCCAACTGAGCCTACTACTTACATAGCAGGTGGTATTGGTGCAAATGGCTGCCGCGCGTTCGATACTGTGAAAGTAGACATCGACTACCGCGACAACCTGTTCGTTCCCACAGGTTTCAGCCCGAACAACGATGGCAAGAATGATATGTTTAAGGTAGCCAACCTGACTTTCCAGAGGGTAATCGAGTTCAGGGTATTCAACCGCTGGGGCCAGGAAGTATTCATGGCCAACGACAACCGCGGCTGGGATGGTGCCTGGAAAGGTGAGCCACAGGATATGGGCAGTTACACCTACACTATCAAGGTAGGTTTCCCTGATGGTTACATTGAAACTTACTGCCCGTTACTGCAACAAAACTTATTGTTCAACCAAACCTATGTACAATGACCTTAAAATCCCTGCAGAAACTTTTTATCGTTTCTCTTCTTTTTTTGCTCTGTGCCAATTATGCAGGAGCATCGCATATCGCGGCCATTGACCTGTATGTGGATTATAAAGGCAATACGGATCCTTGTACCGGTAAGCCTAGTCTCAATTACGAAGTAACGTTGATATTGTACGCAGCCTGCGAACCGTCAAGCATCAACTTTAACCCCAGCGACGGCGAGCTGCACTGGGAATCTGCTAACGCGATCTTCGCAGACTCAAAGATAATGACCGCTGTATTGTCGGATGGTATAACACCAGTCCCGCCGGGATACACCGGCGACGTTGTTCATCAGTTGTGCCCAGGCTTTGCGGGGCAAAACTCCTGCGCTGTGCCCGGAAATTTCGACAAAACGCCCGGTTACCGCAGGTGGATGTTTAAAACCACGTTAACACTGAACTCAGCACAAACAGATTGGAAATTCTGGTGGAGGTTGGGCGCGCGTAACAGTGAGATAAAAAACATCGCGACAGCACCCGGCGGAAATAACCCGCAAGGTAATGCCTATGTAGAGGCAGGCATCAACAATGTGGCCAAAGCCGATGTCAGCACCCCGCGTTTCACTACGTTCCCGCTTCCATATATCTGTGTCAACAACAAATTCAAATACCTGAACGGACCGGTTGACGGCGATGTACACCGTGAAAACAACAACCTGTCTACCTATTCGATAACTCCCCTGCAAGACGCAAACAGCCCCTATTTTTATCGGCCCGGCTATTCTCAAAATAATCCCATTGGCTCCGGCACAGGATTTTTTGTCAACTCACTATCCGGTGTCGCTGAGTTCACACCGTCTTATACAGGTCCACATGTACTCGCTTTTCGCTGCGACAAGACAGATAAAAATACAGGCGCACTATTGGCATACACCACCCGCGATGTGCAAGTGTCCATATTGGATTGTGAACAAGCGCCGCCTGTAATTGATTCAGTGCCCCAGCAACTGGAAGCAGCCACCTGGAAATCATATAATGATCGGGACTCCGCTATATACGTGTGTCCGGGTAGCACCATGAGCTTTAACATCACTGCATACAATACAGATCCTGACAAAGCAAATAAACTATACTGGGAGACTAATATTGCCTACCTACCCGGTTCAAGTTTCGCCAAATCCGGTGAAGGCAGCGATACGATCAGGGGTACCTTCAGCTGGACACCCGGCCTAAGCGATGTTGGCGACCATAATCTTACGATAATTGCCAAGGACTCAACCTGTGACAATGATCTGCGGATAATTTTAAGCAGTCCTGCACCTTTTATTATACGTGTCACAAAAGGTATTGACGCCGGCCCCGATCTTCTGACCTGCCAATTCAACCCCAAAGGCCACCAGGTGTTTGTAAAAGGCACCGACTACAAACTACGCGTAGAATGGTCGTCTATTGATGGTTCGGCTGCCAAAGGCCTGGATTCGCCGTTTAGCATACGTCCAACTATTTATGCCAGCGGCTATAATGAATACCTTGTAAAAACACCGGACCTCATCGGTCAGTGCAAAGCAAGAGATACACTGGTGATAAAACCGGATGAGAGCAATGTCATAGACGTTTTTCCGGACAACCCGATCATTTTCTGCCGACCCGACTATCTACAACTGGATGCAATATTTACCGGCAAGCAGCCACTGAAAAATATGATCTGCGGCACTGAAGGTATCTCAACCTGCACTACCCCTGACTCAATAACTATTTTCGGCTCGCCGGCATATGAAGCTTTCATTAGTTTTGATACGCTGGGCGCATCATCTGCCACAATACCTAACGACGTGCCTAGCGCCAAACAACAGTTCCTGGTCACGAAACAGGAGTTGCGCAAGTACGGTTTCGAGCCATCAACTATCCGGAGTATTTCTGTTGAAGTGGTGAACGAACAAGACCCTAATGCAGATATCAGCAATTTTACCATAGCGCTGAAATGTACCAACAAGAACGCGCTGAAAGAAACTGCCGGCTTCGAAACCGGTATGACAACTGTGTACACAGCACCGGGTAACACCAAGTTCACCAAGGGATGGCACCAGTTTACGCTAGACAGACCCTATAATTGGGACACTACACAAAACCTGGTTATTCAATTTTGTTTCGGTGACGATGTAACGCCAGGTACCTGCAACTCCGTTTTGAGATTTGTACCTACAAGCTATGCGTCCAGCCTGAAGTTATCATCACCCGGAGCTACGGTACAAAACGTTTGCGGAGTTACTACGTCACCGCTTATTGAGGAAGGTACCAGCCGCCCGCTATTTGGTATCACTTTCTGCAATGCCCCGGTTGCCGATATGGAATATACATGGACTCCGGCTACCTTCTTGTCAGACTCTTCGATCCTGCAGCCGCTGGCATATGTGCCCCGAAGCATTAAATATGTGCTGAAAACAATGGGCAGAAACGGTTGTACACTGTACGATACTGCGGATATTTTTGTACCCGAACATAATTATGCCGTATGGCCTGCTGATACAGCGATCTGCTTTAGTGAGACGGCACCGTTACATACTACAGGAGGAGGCTTTACCTACAAATGGTATAAGATCAACGACAAAGGCGAATACGAAATACTGTCTAACACGAAAGAAAGCACCTGCTGGGATTGCGCTGATCCTGTGCTGAAACCGCTGAAAACCACAACCTATAAGATCGCAGTTTACGACAGCGTATGGTGTATAGATACGCTGACAGCAAAGGTGACCGTCAAACCATTGCCTGATATCAAAATACTGACCCGCGATACATTTGTTAAGTACGGTCAAAGCCTGCAACTGATGGCCAGTGGCGCCCGCATCTACAACTGGAGCCCCGTAGGTTCTCTGAACAATGCGAACACTTCGTACCCGATAGCTACCCCAACTGAGCCTACTACTTACATAGCAGGTGGTATTGGAGCCAATGGCTGCCGCGCGTTCGATACGCTGAAAGTAGATATCGACTATCGTGACAACCTGTTCGTTCCATCAGGCTTCAGCCCGAACAACGATGGCAAGAATGATATGTTTAAGGTAGCCAACCTGACTTTCCAGAAAGTGATCGAGTTCAGGGTGTTCAACCGTTGGGGCCAGGAAGTATTCATGGCTAACGACAACCGCGGCTGGGATGGTGCCTGGAAAGGCGAGCCCCAGGATATGGATACCTATACTTACTCTATTAAGATCGGATTCCCCGACGGATACATTGAAAGTTATCGAGGTAATACTACACTCATCCGGTAATCTCTCCTATATCCCCAATAACAAAAAAAGCCCCGCAGTGTGCGGGGCTTTTTTCTTCCAATACTCGCTCTTTATCTCAAAGCCAGCTTTTGGCGCATGTCCTTAGGTATACCGCCCTTGTGCAGCAGAATAGCCGTGGTCTTATATTTTACATAAGGCTTGGTTACGTAGATATAACCCTTATAGTCATTCTTTTCACCCCATGAGTTTTTCACTATGTAATATTCTTTGCCTGTCTGGTCTTTTGCAGAACCGACTATGTGCATACCATGATCGTCGCCGGTAGTATAATTGTCGAAAGCTTCCTGGCGCATTTTTGAAGTGATCTTCCTGTCAGGTTTCGGACCGTTGAACAGGTCTTTTTGCTCATCTTCTTCCATATCCTCCCAATCCTTTTCAGGAACGAATGCTACGCCATTCTTCCAGCTGAAATATTTTTCGCTTACATCGGTTGCCCAGGCAACTGTATAACCGCTTTGCAAGGCATTATCTATGATACTGGTAATGTCTCCCATTTTCACATTGTATACCTGGTCGTAGCTCCAATTATCAGGCACCATAAGGATTGTTTTCTCATAGTAAGGCTTATCCGAGAATGATGACAGCTCTATGTAATCGGCAGCATTGATGCCGATCATCTTGTCGGCAAAAGTGCGTGGTGGATTTTTAACTACGGCATCCAGCATACCTTTCAGTATCGCCTGCATCTCACCGAATTTGTTTTTCGTAGTACCATAGTTCAGCCCTGTATAAACGGACTGCGGCACGGCGCCATATTTCGCATACATGTTGATCACATCATGACAAGAACCACCATCGCCCCAGGAAGCGCCACCGTGCATGCGCACATACACGTCAGCTTTATCGATATACACGTTGCGGGCTGTATATATCTCGGCAATATCAACAGGCTTCTTGCCCATACGCGCCATCTCGCTCTCCAGGAAGGAGTTGGTAGAATAACTCCAGCATGTACCTGAGCTGCCCTGGTTCTTTACAGAGGTTTTTTCGAGGTTGATAACGTCGGTAAAAACGAATTTCTTTTTCGAGCTATCGCTCTTATTGTTCTCCAGTTTTTTCACCAGGTCGTCCTGCGCAAAAACTATTGCAGGTATTGCCGTGGCAAAAAGCAAAGCAAATTTTTTCATCAGTTATGAATGTGATTTTTAAAAAGAGGTTACGAAAATACGCATTAACAGGGTATTATTCTGTTGCATAAAGGTGAAAATAAGGGTGAAAATCAGCTAATTAGTGCATTCTGCTGCCCGATGGAGTGAGTTGCTGCAACACGTTTTCTTCGATGCCCAGCCATTGGCTCCAGGCAGCGCGTACGCTCTCCTGCTGATAGTATGCACCGGCGAGATCAATGAACAGGCGGTAATGTCCTGCTTCAGATATCATAAACTTGTAATAGAATTTACGAAGCTTCTCATCTTCCAGGCCTTCCGACAGCAGGCGGAAACGCTCGCAGCTGCGTGCTTCGATCAGTGCGCAAATCATTAGCTTGTGCAACAGCCGGTCATCTGAATTGCCGCCTTTAGGTTCGTGTTGCAGAAGTAGCCTAACATAGTCATCTTTTCGCTGCCTGCCCAAGGCGTAGCCTCGTTTTTTCATCTCAGCCAACACCAACCGGAAATGCCCCCACTCTTCGGCAACTATCGGCGCCAGCGCATCTACCAGTTCTTCTTTGTCGGGATAGAGCTGTATGAGCGAGATGCACTGCGTAGCTGCCTTCAGTTCACAAAAAGCATGATCGGTGAGTATCTCTTCCAATGAAACGGCAGCGAGATCTACCCAGCGTGGATCGGTCGGCATTTTTAAACCCAGTATAGAATTTTCAGCAGTGCTCATGACGCTGCAAAAATAGCCATAAATAAAAAAAACCGGCCCTGGGGCCGGTTTCCATATATCCTGTTGGTTTAAAGTCTCTTGATGGTACACCCGATAGATTTCGTAGTGGCGGGATCCGGAAGCGTACCGGCCAGCATATGGTCGATAGCGCTTTTCAGGAACATTTGCGTAGAAGCTCCGGGATCAGAGGGGTTATCTTCCATCGCCCCCTTATATACTAACCTGCCGTTGGCATCAAAAAGAAATACTTCGGGCGTGCGCACGGCCCCGAAGGCATCTGCCAGCTTCGCCTGGTCGTCTGCAATGTACGGTGCAGCGTAACCCTGTTTCTTTGCATAGCGCGACATAGCCTCGTGCGAATCCGCGCCATCGCGCTGAGCTGCATTCGAATTGACGATCACCATTCCGATATTCATCTTTTTCGCATAGTCTATCATTTCCTTTGTGCGCGCCTGGCTCTTGATCACATACGGACAAGTATTGCAGGAGAACATCACCAGGAGACCATTAGATGTCTTTGCCGAATTGAGTGATACTTGCTTTTTATCTACAGAAGCAAACCGCTCATTACCCATAGGTATTTCGGCGCCTATGTCAATACTTTGAGCAAATGCCGTTGCAGACAGAGTTAAGGCTATACAGGTGGCAAAAATTTTCATCTTTTTCATCAAGGCTTATTTTCCAATAAAGTTAAGGATAAATAGACTCATAAATTAACCCCAAAAGCGGCATTTACTTAGCTGGTGTCTTGTCGAGACTTATGTTTTCGTCTCCCGCCTGGTACGGCAGGTACATAACGATCAACTGGAACATTTCATCCGTAGCGCGCATGCTGCCGTTCTGGTCGCGCACCAGGCGTGGAGGAATAAAAGGATTATTCATGTTGCTCCGTGTGTTGTCATACACACCTTCTGCTACGATCGTGCTGCCTGCAGGGATCTTCACCATTTTCTTAAAGGTGTAGAAATACTGCCAGTTAAAATCCCATTTCGGTATGGAGATCAACCTGATCGTGTCACCACCAGCGGGAGGTAAGGCGTATGCTTTAAAACTCTTTCCGATCATGTGCATGTGCGGATTGAGGGTCAGTATCGATATATCTTCAGGTACCTTATACTTACTCCATACTTTCTTTACGGTATTTGGTTGTATGACCAGGTCAGGTTCCACAGGCGATACACCCAGCGTTCCTAACTGGAACTCCTTCACAGGACGGCGCGGCGGTGTCTTTGCAAAGAATATATTGATATATGAGCTATCCCAGAGGGGCTGCCCTTTAGTGAACCCGTAATGCAAATCGTTTAACAGGAATGCACCTTTGCGTGGCAGTTGATAACCGCCCACTCCTTCAGGGTATAGTTGTCCGAAAACACCCGGCAGATAATTCACCACCGAACGTTGCAATGTTGGAAAGGTACCATCATCGTTCTGCAGGCCAAGCTTTTGATAGGCGAGCATCACTGTACTATCATTGGCCATGTCGGCAATACGTCCGCCTTCATAAACATTTTTCTTTTTCCCGAACTCGTATTTGATCATGTCGCCATTCACGTGGTGCACAACGCTGTTATTACCGGCCACGAACTCAATAACGCTGGCATATGTATCGGCGGGCAGTTCGAAAGGTACTTTTACGATGAGGAACTGATCGCCGCTGTTGGCAGGCAGAAAATACGGCTGCACGGCTATGCGCATATC
>JAJNBR010000269.1 GCA_021156265.1 Flavipsychrobacter sp. | reverse complement strand
GAGATATACCGTGTGATGGATATGTACGCGCGTCGAACGCCGGGAGCATTTATCGAAGAGAAAAGCTTTTCGCTTGCCTGGCACTACCGGAAGGTGGAAGAAGGTCTTGGTTCATTGCGTGCACACGAGCTGATGAGTGACATCAAACACTTTGTATCAGACCAGGGACTGCAACTGCTGCAGGGCGACAAAGTGATAGAAATAAAAAGTATCACCGTCAATAAAGGTAAAGCTGCCAAACGCTGGCTGGAAAAAGACGACTATGATTTTGTAATGGCTATTGGTGATGACTATACCGATGAAGACACTTTCAAGGCAATGCCTGATGATGCCATTACAATAAAAGTTGGTAACAATGTATCGGCGGCTACTTACTTTATGAGTTCGTATGCAGATGTAAGAGCATTGCTGCACGAACTATACATGGCCGAGAACATAGGCGACCAGCTTCGCCGCGAAGCTGGTATGCTGAAAGAAGCGAGCTAACTGATCGAGACTTATATAAAAGCTAAGGCGCTGCAATTGCAGCGCCTTAGCTTTTTGGTTGTTTCGTTTTTACAGGAAGCCCGGCCTGTCAAGTTTCTTCGAGATGCGGTATGCCGCATTCATCAATCCCACATGGCTGTATGCCTGCGGGAAATTGCCCCACTGGCTGCCGTCCGATGAATCGACATCTTCACTTAATAAGCCGAGGTGATTGGTGAACTTCATCAGGCTATTGAAATGTTCAATGGCTTCTTTCACTCTGCCTACGCAAGCCAGCGCTTCTACATACCAGAATGCGGTTATCAGGAAAGTAGTCTTTGGCTTTCCGAAATCATCGGTGTGCAGGTAGCGGTAAAACAAACCATGATCCGCTTTAAGTTCTGCTTCTACCGCTGCCAGGTGGTCGCGTGCACGTTGTGATTTGGGATTAAGATAGTGCATCATGATTAGTTGCAGGGTGCTGGCGTCAAGATTTTTGGTGCCGATGGCTTGTGTGTACACCTTTCGCTGAGGGTCGTAACAAGCTTCTATTTTTTCTTTTGCTTTTTCACGAAGGCTGTGTGCACGGGCCAGCAGCCGTTCGTCGCCTATATGCCGCGCCATCTTCATGGCAGCCATGCAACCCGCCCACTGAAACAGGTTGGTATAACAGTGCTCCTGCGTAAAATGCCTGAACTCCCAGATGCCCGCATCGGGTTCGTCTATGGTGCGTTCTATCTTCTCCAGTATATCGCTTATCCATTTCGATGAATCGTGTCGCTCTTCGAAAATGAAACGACGGTCGGTGTATAATGGAAGCAGTGACAGCAATACCTGCCCGTACGTGTCGTTTTGTACGTGCTCTACTGCCTGATTGCCGATACGTACCGGCTTATTGCCTTTATAGCCATCGAGGTCAACAATGGTTTCTACAAAGTCGGCTGTGCCTGTGATCTTGTATAGGGGGTTATAACGGCCATCTTCTTTCACCGCAACATTTGCTATAAAATGAAAGTACTGCTCTCCTTCTTCGAAGTGACCGATATTATTGAAGGCATTCAGGATATAATAAGCATCGCGCAGCCAGCAATAGCGGTAATCCCAGGTACGACCGCTGCCGTCAAACTCCGGCAGACTGGTAGTGCTGGCGGCTATGATAGCGCCTGTATCTTCGTACTGGTGGATCTTCAAAGCCAGCGACGAGCGTATCACCTGCTTCTGATACATATTGCCGATACCCGTGTTCTTGATCCAGTGCCGCCAGTACGAAACAGTGCGCATCAGGAAATCTTCCGCTGTAGTAAGCAGCGGCGCTTCCAAGGGCAGGCCGTAGGTCAGCACCAGGTATTTCGGCTCGTTCAGTACAAAATGCTGGCCATTCAGAATATTGTTCAACGATACATTCGACGTAAGCCGCAGTGAGCGTTCGAGCCCTGTAAATTCGATGTGGTTGCTGCCCTGCGTAGCTGCCAGTTCCAGTTGGCCGTATTCACCTACCGGCCTGCAGGTAACCTTTATACGCGGATAGCCCACCACAGGTTCGATCTTCCGTATCATCATCAGTGGCCTGAAGTAGCGCTCATACAATTGAAAGCGCGGGGCAAAATCCGTTATCCTGTATTTACCGTCACTGCATTCCACTTCTGTGGTTAGCACGTTGGTATTCTCTATGTAGCGTTGTGTGGAAGTAAATTCCCCTTCGGGAAGAATAGAAAATTCACCGCCTTTCTTCTTATCCAGTAGTCCTCCGAAAACAAAACTGCTGTCGAACTTAGGCCAGCAAAGCCACGAGATGTTGGTATCCTTTTGGACGTGCGCCAGGTAGGCACAGTTGCCTATGATACCCGACTCATAAATATGTGATTGCATATCAGCTGATTAGCGTAAATACAAATCACGACGCAAAAAAAGGGTGCCAGCTTTTTTACCGGAGCACCGAAATGTTCCAGTAGCTGTAGTAGTGTGCGTAATTATTGATGAGCAGGATGCGCTCTAGTTTCTTTGGCGGATGGTTGACCACCATCGCTTCGGGCAGATGGTTGTGGTTTGCCGCATGCATGATCAATCCCAGGCCTAATGCACTCGCCGTACCATATTCGCCCGACAGGTGTTTAAACGCTGCCTGGCTCTGGTTGGCAAACGTGGATAGCTGTAGCTTTCTGTAAAAAACAGAGGTGCGCTCGTCGCCGCTTACGCCCAGAACAACAAGGTCAATATCTTCCGGGCTTATGCCATTGTGCGACATGAAATCGCTTAGCTTACTAACGGCTACTGTTATGTCTTTGGTGACGAAAGCCGAAATGTCTTTGATATGCAGGTTGAGACCTTCCTGTTTTGAACCGGCTACCGTAAAAAAGGCAACACCTTCGCCGGCTATGCTCCCTGCTTCAGAACTGGTGAGCAATGTTGCAGGATCAGAGTTTTCTAAGCGGTATATTCTTGCATGTTGCAGCACTGCCTGGCTGGTGCCTGTCAACTCGTCTATACCACCTACCAGCATTTTTTCGCCGGGGTGCTCATCAAGGTATAGCTGGGCGTTGATCATCGCATGCTCGAACGAATGACCCCTTTGGACATAGGTAAGATTATGACCGTTGCAGCCCGTAAGCATGGCTATCGTACCCGCAACCGTATTGTGCGTAGATTGTATAAAAGCAGTTGGTGTGAGCATTTGTTCGCCCTGCGATACCATTTTCTGCAAAAAATTGTCGGTGTCTTCCAGGCAGCCCATAGCGGTGCCAACAGAGATGGCATCCGGGCGCTCGATACCGCTTTGTTTCATGCACTCTTTAGCTGCAGCAATGCCAATGCGTACTGCTTTGCCCATACGGCGCAGTTGCATGGGTGGTATTTCTCCTGTGTAAATTATTCCCGTGCCTTTCAGATACAGATCCATGCTAGCTTTTTGAGAAAACGAGAGATGAACAATTGCCGCCAAACCCGAAAGAGTTAGACAACACGTGGTTGATATCCTGCCCGGTTTGCAATTCAGTTACAGGTTGCCAGCTGATGTCTTCCATTTGTGTTTGCCAGCGAAGGTTGGGATACACAATGCCATCGCGAATGGCGATGTAACTAAACACGGCTTCCACGGCGCCCGCCGCTCCTAATGTATGCCCGGTATAAGCTTTGGTGGATGATGCCTTTGGAAGATAACCATTGAACACAGCTTCTATTGCTTTCCCTTCAGAGCTGTCGTTATTAGCGGTACCTGTGCCGTGCAGGTTGATATAATCGATGTCTTTTGGCGAGACGCCTGCTGTTTTCATAGCATTCAGCATTGCCAGTTTATTGCCTGTGCCTTCAGGTGAAGATGCCGTCTGGTGGTAAGCGTCATTGTTGTTTGCATAACCGCTCACCGTGCATACCGCAGTTGCTCCGCATTGCTGCATGGCTTTTTCACTCATCAGTACAATGTAGGCAGCGCCTTCACCAAGGTTCAGGCCTCTCCTGTTATTGTCAAATGGCTGGCAGGGCTGCCTGTCCAGTATCATCAGCGTATTAAAGCCATTCAGCGTAAAGCGTGAAAGGCTATCCGCACCGCCGGCAACGGCTACATCTATCATGCCGTTCGCTATCATTTGCGTAGCCATCATGATGCTGTTGGCTGACGAGGAACACGCCGTGCTTACCGTGGTCACGAAGTCACTGAAGCCAAACAGTCCCGCCACGATCTCAGTTACCGCGCCACATTCGTGGTTGGCCAGCTTAGAAAAATCTACATCGTTGCGGTCTTTCTGGAACTGGCCATAATAACTTTCGGTCAGATCCATTCCACCAACGGTGTTGGCTGAAAAGAATCCCACACGCAAGCCTCTCATCTTATCCTTGAACGGAGCCCATGCTTCTTTAACGGCAACCGCGCTCAGCAGTGCCGTGCGCGGCCATTGTTCGTCAGCGCCTGTCAGCGCCGCCAGTTCTTTATTAGAAAGTTTTACCTCCGCGACGGGTATCTCGTCGCGCCAGTGTGTTTGAAGGAATTCGGGTTTGCCGATGTTGCTGCGCCCTGCCATCAGCGACGCTTTACACGACTCAGTATCATTACCGATAGCAGTGATGATACCGGTACCAACAACAAAGGCCTTTTCTTTCATCGAATGTTCGTGATGGTTTTAGATGCGAAGATAACATCTGAAACCGGAGCTTTTTTACGATTATCAGAGCGTCCGTCGGTTACTCCTCTGGCGGCAGCTTCTTCACCTGCCTGCGGACAATTCACCGGCGCCATCAATGACAATCCTGTTTCCTGTTCACGCACATTTCCCAGTCTCTGGCGTACAGCCCGTAAGCGCCAGGGTTTGACTAAATGCAACTTTATCATGTACTCAAAAATGGGTTAGCGTCCATATACCTGCTGCATACCTGCAGCCGAAAACTCTGTTCCCTTCTTTCCTCCCTTCTCTACCCAGAACATGCAAACGTCATTGACATTCGCTGTTCCTTCTACCCAGCCGCAAAGACATGCATTCATGCCCCTGTTGCTTAAAAGGTCGTTTACCCAGAAGTGCAGTTCGCCGGTATCGAATGTGTCGCTTACCAGGCAGAGCTGCTCGCCTTTGAAACCATGCCGGATGCAAATTTCACCAAGCATGATATTAGGTAAGGTGTACACAAATAACGCAGGACTCGCTATAGTTGCAAAACTTTGCTGGTATTTTTTATCCACATCTAAACATCCCTGCGAGGTCATGAGCACCACTGCCACTTTAGATTTATCCAACCCTTCGTATAAAGAACCTTGTTCGGAACTAAGGAGATATTCGGCGCCCAGCCAGGCCCATTTGCTCAGCATATCCATCTTAAAAAACTTAGGATAGTTATGCTGTAAGCGGTGATAGAGAGCAGCGGGATCTGCAGTGCCGGATACCTGATCCAAAGTTAGCGGGGGAATACTATTCCCTCGTGCTAACTCCTTGTTAATGTGTATCCAGTGACTGATCCCCAGGTGCAAGTAATATGATTTTTTTTGAGCAGGCAGCTGCCTAAATGGTAGTTTTTTGAGTGGCCAGGTAACGTGAAAGCGTCCGGATGTTCTTCTCGTGGTTTTTCACGAACGGGTTGCTGTCATCCCACACATAACCGGCCAGTACCGAGCATATCTGCGCCATGATCTCGGGGTTCCTGTTCCCGGCAAAAAAGATGTTGAAAAGTGTTCCGTCATACCACCCGTTCACATAAGTGCGGAAGACGTCCACACCCTGCATCATCTTCTTCATATAGTCATTCTCCCAATCCGGTTGCTCGCCATTCAGCTCACGCACCACCATGTGTGCCGCATGCTGCGCACTTACGGTTGCCAGCGTCACGCCCGAAGAGAATACAGGATCAAGAAATTCAGTTACGTTGCCGGTGAGTACGAAACCCTTTCCGTAAAACGTAGAAGTCGTAGAGCTCCAGCTTTGCAGGAACCTCGGCTCCGGCCAAACCATTTCAGATTCATCGAAACGCATGGCCAGCTCGGGTTGCGCATTGAGCAGGGCCCTGAATTGTTCCTTTATCTCGCTTGGGAATTTTTCGAAAAATTCCGGGTCGCCTACATAACCAACCGATGTATTGCCGTTGGAAAACGGTATCACCCATATCCAGGTCTTAGGATCGTGAACAAAAACAGTGATACGGTTAGGTTCTACCGCCTCGCTGCGCTTAGGATCCGTCATATGGCAGAAGACAGTTCTGCGCGGAGCCTGGGTAGATGGTTTATCGAGACCAAACAGGCGTGGTATCACGCGACCGTAGCCGCTGCCATCTACTATGAACTTAGCCCGTATAGTTTCTTCTTTGCCATCTTTCACCACTGTAGTGATAGAATGGTCGTCGTATATTTTGATATCGGTTACTTCTGTTTCGTAATGCAACGGAATGCCCATTTTTTCGCACTCATCTGCAAGCACTTTGTCAAACTCCGATCGCGGCACCTGCCAGGTCCAGTTCCATCCCGGCGTAAATTGCTGGTTGAAGTTGAAATCGCAAACCTGGTCGCCCATCACAAACTTGGCGCCGTCTTTTTGCTGAAAATGTTTTGCCTTCACTGCGTCGAGGAACTTTGCTTCCTCGAGCGCCTCCATACAACGGGGCAACAGGCTTTCGCCGATCACAAAGCGCGGGAAGCGTTGCTTTTCCACTATTTGAACGTCCAATCCCTTCTGGTGCATAATAGATGCGGCCACAGTGCCCGAAGGCCCTGCACCGATCACCAACACGTCAACTTGCTTCTTGATACTCATAAAAAAAATGATACTTACAGGGTGCTATAATGATGGTCTATTTCTTTCTTAACTCCAGGATGGTATGGCTCAGGCCTACGTTGTCTGTAATGTTCACTACTTCAAAACCTGCCTGGTCTATCAATTTAGAGAACAGCTCGTAGGCATACATCTGGCTGTTGCCGTTGGCCATGGTGGTAAAGTACAGCGAGGTCATTTGCAGGCTGAATGCCGATGCTTCGAAACGCTGGCGGTCCCAGAAAGTTTCGTTGATGAACACGCGACCATCAGGGCCGAGTGCGCGGTGGCACTTACCCAGGATAGAAATTACCTGGTGCTCTGCAAAGCAATCCAGGAACTGGCTCATCCAGATCACATCGTAACCTTCGGGCAATTCCGATTGCTCGTCCAGCATATCTACGGCGAAGAATTTTGCACGGTCGCTATAGCCGGCATCAGCAACTATTTGTTTGGCTACATTCAGTTGTACCTGCAGGTCCACAAGACCTACTTCCACGTCCTGGTCATAAGCAAGACATGCTAGTGTAAACTTGCCCGTATTGGCGCCTATGTCCATTACCTTTTTGGTGGGTTGGGCAAATATGAGTGGCATTGCCACCGGGAAAGCATTGTCGGAATAGTAGTGGTCGAAATCAAACCAGCTCTTTCTTGCCGGCTCTTGCATGATCGACAAGCCCTGGTAGATCGTCTGCCAATCACCTAGATGACGCACATCGCGCATGAAATCGGTATTGATCTTCGTCATCGGGTCGTTCAGGAAGAAGTGGCCGGTCTTGGCGAGGAAGAACTTATCGTCTTTACGGTATACAAGGCCAATGCCCAGGCCGGCTTCGAGCAGCACGCGTACGGCATATACAGACATGTTTACCTGTTGCGCGAGTTCATCGATCGTGCTGCCTTCACGTTTCTGTTCAACCAGTCGCAGGATATTGCTGTCGCGCAGTATGACTGACGCCTGGAAAACATAAGGTGCAAATGCTATGAACTGGGCCATCGATATGGCTTCCAGTGCCGGTTTCTTATCAGTCGAAAAAAGCGGGGCCTTCGGGGCCTGGGTCTTTACCATAAAATAGTTCTAAGGGCCTCAAAAATAAGCA
>JAJNBR010000268.1 GCA_021156265.1 Flavipsychrobacter sp. | reverse complement strand
TTAATAAGCTCATAACACAGGGCCTGTACTTTAATGGCAAAGTTTAGTTTAACTTTAGTAGAATTAAAATACATGCCTATGTTATGGCGCACATTTAGTGGGGAGCCACTGCGGCTCCCCGTAAAAAGAGCGGTGGAAGAGGCAATTGTACGAGAAACAAAAGCAGGCTTCCACCTGAAGGTTTGCATTGGCACCGATTCGCAGGTGCGGGGTTCCGAAACAGAGTTTGCAACGGTTATCGTTTTCCTCAGGGAAAAACACGGCGGATTCATGTTCATCTGCAACGAGAAAACCACGCAGCGCTACTCGATCAAAGAGCGTATGCTGGTAGAAGTTGCAAAGAGCATTGAAATTGCCTACGAGCTGTGCGACCTGTTCAATATTTATGATGTGGACATGGAAGTACATGCCGACATCAATACTAACCCGCAGTTCAAAAGCAACGAAGCTTTGCGCGAGGCGATGGGTTATATTCTCGGCATGGGCTTTGCCTTTAAGGCCAAACCAGAGGCCTTTGCCAGCAGCAGCTGCGCTAATAAGATCGTGAACTAACCGATCTTCCTTCTTCCTCTTTTTTAAGATGATCGCATCATCTTCAAGCTATTTACGCCACACTCCGCCGCCTCTTATGCATTTTTAGCCTTTCCCGCTAGCGTTCGGCTCAATTAAACCGTCTATATATAGGCAATTAATTGTTAAATTTACTGGAGAGATCTCTTACAAATATCAAAATCTGTCATGCGGCAAAAACACCTGCTTATTTGTCTCCTATTGTTGTCTCCATACCTTTCGGGGGCAGATTCAGGACATAGCTCTATCGAGTTTGTTGAAAATAGAGGACAATGGAAAGAACCGTTCCTATACAAGGCAGCCACGCCCTATGGTAGCATTTTTCTGGAAAAAGATGGTTTTGCCTTTGCGCTCAGCGCCAATGACAATGCTGCAAAGATCGATGCGTTTAAGCATGGCCACACTACTACACCCCCGGTATTAAAATATCACGGGTATAAGGTATCATTCGATGGCGCATCAATCCCCGGTGCAGTAACGGGCAGCAAAGCCCAGCAACAGTATTACAATTACTTTCTTGGCAACGACCCTTCACGCTGGAAATCCGATATCCACCCGGTATTAAATGTTGACTATAGCGGCATTTATCCGGGTATCGACCTGCATGTAAGCTCCGAGAATTCCCAGCTCAAATATGATTTTATCGTGCACCCCGGCGCTGACGTGGCCCGTATAAAGCTTAGCTACACAGGTGGTGTAACGCTTTCGATAAAAGACAACAACCTTAGTATCGTAACATCGGTAGGAACGGTAAACGAGCTGGCTCCATACGCCTACCAGTACATTAACGATAAACGAATAGAAGTGCCTTGTAAATACAAGCTGCAGGGCAATACAGTAACATATGTATTCCCAAAAGGGTACGATCATTCAGCGGCGCTAGTTGTCGATCCAAACGTGGTGTTTGCAACCTTCACGGGTTCAACGGCCGATAACTGGGGTTTTACCGCTACCTACGACAATAACGGTGGTTTCTATGCAGGCGGCATTACATTTGGCCAGGGCTACCCGCTAATGGGTCCTTACGATGCGACCTTCAACACCGGCGGGGGCACCGGCGGGGGTAATAGCCTGTCTTATGACATGACGATCACCAAGTTTAACCCTGGTGGTACCGGGCTTTTATACTCCACTTACATAGGCGGCGCGGATAACGAACAGCCGCACAGTATGGTGGTAACTCCTGCAGGTGAACTGGTCATAGCCGGTCGCGCTTACTCTACCGACTACCCGATGTTGAATCCCTATGACGGATCTCATGGCGGTGGTGCAGATATCATAGTCACAAAACTCAATGCGGCAGGCAGCGCCCTTCTCGGCTCAACCTATTTCGGCGGCTCAGCCGATGACGGGGTCAACATAAGTTCGCTTTATGCTACCACTTCACAGACAGATCTGAAGCACAGCTACGCGGATGATTCCCGCAGCGAGGTGATCGTCGACAATGGCGGCAATATCTATGTGGCTTCCTGTACCCGCTCTTCCACCGGCCTGGGCATTGGTGGTACTTATGGCGGCGGCCAGGATGGTATCATCCTCAAATTCAACAGCACACTGAGTGCACTTGTCGGCGGTAGCTACATTGGCGGCTCCGGTGAAGATGCAGCTTATGTACTGGCGCTGGACAAAGCACAAACCTCCCTGTATGTAGGCGGCGGTACTACCAATAGCGCGTTTTCGGGCGGAATTACTGCAGGCACTTATGCTCCCAGCTTCAAAGGCGGCATTGCTGACGGTTACATAGCTAAATTTCAAAATGCCGGGGCGCCTACACTCACCAGGGCCACCTATATAGGCAGCAGCGCCTACGACCAGGTATTTGGTATCCAGCTGGACGATAATGATGATGTGTACGCTATGGGCAACACCCTGGGCAAGAACACCGACCTGGTGGCAACCACACCATGGTCTAACTCCGGTGCTCCGCAGTTTGTCATCAAGATCAACAATAACCTAACAGGACCGCCGATCTTTATTACCCGCTTTGGTGATCCGGCTGCCAATGCGATCAACATTTCACCGGTAGCCTTCCTTGTAGATACCTGCCAGCACATTTACATTTCGGGCTGGGGCGGCACTACTGCAGGCAACGGCAGCAGCACTGCAGGTATGCCCACCGATATATCAAAAGGAGTAACTCCCGGCAATATCATTACAACCAGCACCGACGGCAGCGATTTCTACTTTATTGCCATTAGTAAAAACGGTACATCGTTATTGTTTGCCGGCTATTACGGCGGTAACGCCCTGGCCGAACACGTGGACGGCGGTACCAGCCGTTTTGACAAGAATGGTGTCATCTACCAGGCTATTTGTGGCAACTGCGGAACCGCAACTACCGGTTTGCCGATGACATCCTGGGCACACAGCACCACCGACAACGGCCCTAATTGCAACCTCGCCGCTATTAAAATTGAGTTCAACCTGGGAGCGGTTAATGCCGATGCGGATGTAGAACCTGACGGTATTGTTTGCCTGGGTGAAACTATCCAGTTCAAAAACAATTCAACAAATGCCCAGTCTTATGAATGGGATTTTGGCGATGGCTCTCCCATAAGCACGGCTCAAACGCCACCACCACATCTTTATTCCGGGCTAGGTAAGTATAAAGTACGCCTCATCACTGTAAACCCCGATGCATGTAAAACAAGGGATACCGATTATGTAGATGTGACGGTAGATACTATTCGCATCAAAGCAAATTTCACGGCAACGGTTACTGCCAACTGTAATCCATACAAAATACAGATCAACAACACCTCTCAATACAGCAAAAGCCCGAATGCCCAGGTGATAACACAATTCCTATGGAACTTTGGCGATGGCTCGACAGGTACCGGTACAAATCCCACACACAATTATCCCGATACCGGCACCTATACCATCCGCCTCGTGATGATCGATACCACTGCGTGTAACTCACCCGACACGGTTACACAAATAGTGAAATTCCAGAACTTCCTGGTGAAAGCCGGGTTCGAAATGCCCCCGGTTTGCGAACGGAACAACCTGCAATTCCCTAACAAATCTTCCAATGCCACGTCGTATGTATGGTATTTCGGAGATGACGATACCAGTCACGCGGAAAGCCCGATGCATAAATTCGACACGGCGGGTAGCTATACCGTGCTGCTGCTGGCTTTTAACTCTGCCAGTTGCAATGGTGTGGATTCTTACGCGCAGTTGGTGGTTGTAAAAGGCTCCCCACACGCCGACTTTGATTACACTCCGAAGGTATTTGACGAAAACAACGTGAACGATCCGGTGATCTTCACCAACAGGACTTTGGGCGGCGATGTATTCAGCTGGAATTTCGGCGACAACACCGGAAGTGATAAACAGCATCCTGATCCGCATTACTACAAAAAGACCGGCAACTATACGGTGTGCCTGATGGCTAAAAATAGCGTTGACTGCTGGGATACCATCTGTAAGAAAATAGACGCCATTGTTGAACCAATTGTAGATATACCCACGGGCTTTAGCCCCAATGGCGATGGCAATAATGACGTGCTATATGTGCGCGGCGGCGCTATTGAAAAAGTGACCCTGCGTGTGTACAACCGCTGGGGTCAGCTGGTATTCGAAGCTGTGGATAAGCAAGCCAATGACCCGAAATACGGATGGGATGGCAGCTTCAAAGGCAAACAGCAGGAGATGGAAGTATACGGCTATGTAATGAGCGGCATGTTTATCACCGGCGAACCG
>JAJNBR010000267.1 GCA_021156265.1 Flavipsychrobacter sp. | reverse complement strand
AGATATTTGAAGAGTAAAGAGAATGCTCTACCTTGACAGCCGAATGAAAAAGTATCCTGAGCCGCATATCATACAGTTTGGAAAGATCGGTGAAAGTTCCATCGGCTACATATCCGTGGCGGAGAACGGAAAGCTCCCTTTTGAGATAAAAAGAGTGTTTTGGGCCTACTATACACCTGAAAGTATAGTACGAGGGCGGCACGCACATCGCGAAACTGAACAGATACTTATTGCGACGTCGGGGCGTATCATTGTAACTATTGAAAATGGCCAGGGCGAGATCAAAGTTTTTACGCTGAACGAGCCAAACACTGGTGTTTATATTCCGCCCAATGTGTGGCACACCATGCAGTATTCGCATACGGCGATACAATGTGTATTAGCATCCACGACCTATAATGAAGCAGATTACATTCGCGATCACGAAGAATTCAAAAAAATATGGGGAAGCTAGATCAGGTTTTAGCTGCCAGGAGAAACGAACTTTTTTTTTATTCACCCTATAGTTTCATCCGCAGCTTTGATGTTACACAACAATTGCGAGGTTGTGTGTTTGACGAAATCCATAAATTCGGCACCCAGGCTGGGCAGAAGGTTGTTAGCATTAATGTCGACGCAGTTTGTTATGATTTCTATATCGCTTACTTGCCGTGGGATACGTCGTTTTTTGGTATAAACACCTACAAGCTCCAGTTTGTGCTGTATATAAGCAATGACTTTGATAAGCTTTGCCGGGCCGTTCAAAAATTTACGAATGATTTTTTTAAAAAGGGTGACTATTGCTTTATCGAGATACCTAGCGAGGACTTCCTGTTGATACAGGCACTAAACCTGGCCGGGTTTCGAACAGTAGAAACACGGTTGACTTATTTTAGAGGTAATCTTGAAAGGTTTGACCACGAGCGTTACGCCGTGCGTATTGCAACGGAAAAGGATAGCGATAACCTGATGCGGGTAGCCAGCCAAATGCGCAACAAGTTCGACAGGTTTCATGCAGATGTGGTCTTTGACCAGGAGCTGGCCGATCGTTTTCTTTCTGAATATATCCGCCAGTCGCTAAAAGGATTTGCCGATGTAGTGCTTACTCCCGCGGAGCCTGGTGTGCCGCCAGATTCTTTTTTAACGGCAAAGTATCTCAAGGACACATGGGATCGTTTTGACGTAAATATCTCGAAGATGGTGTTATCGGCCGTTTCGTCTGAAACAAACAAGGGTTGGTATAAAAAACTTATCGTTGAAATGACATACCATCTGCGCGAACAGGGGGCGCAGTACATATTTATGAATACGCAGTCCACAAACCGGGCTGTGTTACACACATGGCAAAGCCTTGGGTATAACCTTGGCGCAGTCACTCATATATTAAGTTACACCGCATGAACATTCCGTATTTATCGTTCGATAAGATCAATGCTGATGTAAAAGAGGAACTAACTCCGGCTTTCGAAAAATTTATTGCTTCGAACTGGTATGTATTAGGCGAGTCGGTTAGTGCGTTTGAGCAGGCATATGCAAATTTTAATCGTGTCGAACATTGCGTGGGTGTTGCCAACGGACTAGACGCCCTTGTCATTGCTTTGCGAACGCTGAATATTGGGCCCGGTGATGAAGTGATCGTTCCTTCAAACACCTATATCGCGAGCTGGCTTGCAGTTTCCTATGTTGGTGCAACACCAGTACCGGTAGAGCCCCGCGAAGACACGTACAATATAAACCCTGATTTGATCGGGGAAAAAATTACAGAACGAACAAAAGCGATCATGCCGGTTCACTTGTATGGTCAGAGCTGCGAAATGAATGCAATCATGGCGATGGCGAAGAATCACGGTTTGTTTGTCGTAGAAGATAATGCGCAAGCTCAAGGAGCCAGCTTTGATGGCAAGTTCACGGGTAGTTTTGGAGATATTAATGGCACTAGCTTTTATCCCGGTAAAAATCTGGGTGCGTACGGCGACGCGGGAGCAATTACCACAAACGATCATAAATTGGCAAACCGCGCGAAGACATTGCGCAACTATGGTTCTCAAAAGAAATACTACAACGAGGAAAAAGGCATAAACAGCAGACTGGATGAGTTACAGGCAGCGTTGTTGAGCATAAAGCTCAAACATCTGCACGCGTGGAATAAAGAACGCGTAGCACTTGCTGCATTGTATCATGAGCAGCTTGCAGGGATTGGAGATCTGATTCTTCCAAAGACGATAGGTGAAGCTACTCACGTATACCATATTTATGTTGTGAGAACAACACGCAGGGATGAACTCCAGGAGTTTCTGCAGCGTCGTGGCGTGGGAACGCTGATACACTATCCCTTGCCTCCGCACCTGCAAGCGGCTTACGCCGAACTTGAATACAAAAAGGGGCAATTCCCTATAGCCGAAGAGATCGCAAATACATGTCTGAGTTTGCCGTTGTATCCCGGTTTGTCAACTACGTCACTTGGGAAAGTTGCAGAAATCATAAAAGAGTTTTATCATGCCTAAGATATCAATCATCATTCCGTGCTACTACAACGGAGCCAACATTCCACATACCGCGGCAGGGCTTATTGAAAATGAGAAAAACTTCCCGGCCGATACCAGTTTTGAGTATGTAATGGTTGATGATGGATCGAAAGATGATACGCTTGATGCCTTACGGCAATTTAAGAAGCGATGCCCCGACAGGGTCAAAATAGTAAAGTTGTCCGGCAATTTCGGATCCTATAATGCCATCCAGGCAGGCATGAGGTATGCGACTGGCGACTGCTCGGTAGTGATAGCAGCTGATCTCCAGGATCCGCCTGAGCTAATGCCGAAAATGTATGACTACTGGCAAAAAGGATTTAAACTGGTAGTTGCGAACAGGGAAGATCGCGAAGATTCCTTTTTCAGCCGGACCGCAGCAGTGTGGTATCAAAAAATGATACGAAAGTATGCCCTACCTAATTTACCCGATGGAGGGTTTGATTATTGCTTGTTCGATCGCACTTTGCGTGAGCAGGTGGTACAAATGGGCGAAACCAATACTAACTCTTTATATCTGCTAAACTGGTTGAATTACGACTACGCGTGCATACCTTATACCAGGCGAAAGAGACAGATCGGTAAATCTCGCTGGACGATGAAGAAAAAGGTCAAACTATTTATCGATTCGTTTGTATCCTTCTCGTATGCGCCGTTACGTATGATCACTATCGGCGGCCTGATATTGGGTAGTCTTGCGCTTATTTATGGACTGTATGTTATCATCGTCAGAGCGCTTGGGATCATCACCGTTGAAGGCTGGACGACCATGATGGTGGTGTTTCTCTTCATTTCCGCATTCCAGATGCTGTCGCTTGGCATTATTGGTGAATACCTATGGCGTACGCTGGAAGCGGCCAGAAAAAGACCGCCTTATATAGTTGATAATGTAGAGTAGTCGCTACTTACTGCCATAATCTGGAGCAAGCAATACTGCTTTCCTGCCGAAAAAGGTTGCCAGTGACTTATTTCTCCAGTCGTTTGGATCCTTTGTTATGTCAATGGGGTATTCGGTTGGATACAGGATAGCAGGCACATTTCTCAGGGCTGGTACCAGACAGGTGTCGGTCCGGGAAGAAGAAATTACTCTGAACCGCTCGGCCACTTGCGCGTCGTATTCCGCAGCGCGTCCGCTAATGACATCCATGTAGGCCTGGCGAATATTATTCGGGTGATAGACATGATGGGGCAGATAGACCTGTACGACAACAAGAAGTATTACCAGTATTCTTACGAAAGGTGTAACAATAGCTTTAACTGTCCCGGTTTTACTGAAGTAAAAGAAAAGCGTAAGAATGAAATAAATGAAGCCTAACAGCAGGAAGAAATAAGCCAGGCTGATGATCCTCAAATATGCGTCTTCATTGCCAACGCTCCAGATAACCGGGAAAATGCACAATACGGGAAATGACAGCATGACGAGAAAAGACATCACCGGATGGACATCAAATATCTTTATAGTTTTCACCTGCTCAAAATTGATGCTTAGCACATCATACAGCACAATAGCCGACAGTAATAATATCGGTAGCCATTTGGGTATGTAAATTACCGACAGTACCACCGTCCGTATTACAGAATGAGAGAAGTTATGACTATTGGGGAACAGCGTTTGCCGAACGCCGTTACCCGGGGACAGTAGCACTATTGCAGAAAAAACTAGTGTAAGTCCAGTTAAAATGATCAGCGCAGAATTCCATTTTTTGTGGGTGAAGTAGTACAGGACAGTTGCAAGGAATAACAAATAGACCAACAGCAGCATGGAAGTTTCGTTGCTGCCGACTAT
>JAJNBR010000266.1 GCA_021156265.1 Flavipsychrobacter sp. | reverse complement strand
TGAGATGAATATGGCAGTTGCCGAAAAAGGATTGATGGTACTGGACTGTGTAGCGCATGGCATAGCCGGGCACGCCGCACGCGATGAAGGTGAGAATGCTATTTACAAAGCCATGCAGGATATCGCCTGGTTCAACACATATCGGTTCGGCAATGTGTCTGAGCTTTTGGGACCGGTAAAAATGAGCGTCACTATGATACAAGCAGGACAACAACATAATGTAGTACCTGCGCAATGTGGTTTCACCGTCGATGTCAGGCTCAATGAGTGCTACGCTAACACCGAGGTACTCGATATCGTTCGCAACAATGTAGCATGCGAAGTAACACCGAGAAGTCTCCGGCTTAACTCAACTGCTATCAGCGCCGAACATCCTCTGGTAAAAGCAGGACAGCAACTTGGCCTGCAAGCGTTCGGCTCATCTACACTGTCGGACAAAGCACTGATGCCCTTCCCCGCTTTGAAAATAGGCCCCGGTGATTCAGCCCGTAGTCATACCGCAGACGAATTTATTTACCTGAGCGAGATCGAACACGGTATAAACATTTACATCAATTTATTAAACCAGGTTTTATGAAGTTGTGGCAAAAGAACGGAGTAGCCGTATCAGACAAGATACTTGAATTCACAGTAGGCAAGGACAGGGAGTTCGACTTATTGCTGGCCCGGCACGATGTAACGGGATCGCTGGCACATGCGGCGATGCTGAAGAAAGTAGGACTGCTGAGTGAAAAAGAATTTCTTCTGATCGAGACAGAACTTAATAATATCCTCAAAACAATCGATGCAAATGACTTCACCATCGATGAAACATGCGAGGATATTCATTCACAGATAGAGGCTATGCTAACCGCTCGAATAGGCGACGCAGGCAAAAAGATACACACCGGCAGAAGCAGAAACGACCAGGTGGCGTTGGACATTAAACTGTACCTGCGCTTGGAGATTCACCAGATAAAAAAACTGGCACAACAGCTATTTGACCAACTGATACAGCTGAGTGAGCAACACAAAGAAGTGCTGTTGCCAGGTTATACGCATCTGCAGGTGGCTATGCCTTCCTCATTCGGATTATGGTTTGGGGCCTATGCCGAAAGCCTGGTTGACGATATGGAAATGATGGCTGCAGCTTACAACGTAGTCAATAAAAACCCATTGGGCAGCGGAGCGGGTTATGGTTCTTCTTTTCCGCTTGACAGGGATGTTACTACACAGTTGTTGGACTTCGGCAATCTCAACCACAACAGCGTTTACGCGCAAATGAGTCGCGGGAAATCGGAAAAGCTTCTGTCTATGGCTATTAGCTCCATCGCTGCCACACTATCGCGGTTTAGCATGGATGTGTGCCTGTACATGAACCAGAACTTTGGATTTATCTCATTCCCCGATCATCTTACCACGGGCAGCAGCATCATGCCGCACAAAAAGAATCCTGATGTTTTTGAGTTGATCAGGGGCAAATGCAACCGTATTCAAGCCGTACCCAACGAACTGACATTACTCATCAGCAACCTTCCTTCGGGTTATCACAGAGAGCTGCAATTGACCAAGGAAATCCTTTTCCCGGCAATTGAAGACCTGAAGGCATGCCTGGATATTATCGCAGTTATGCTGAGTGAGATCAAAATAAGGAGCGGGATACTGAACGATGAGAAATACAAATACCTATTCACGGTTGAAAAGATCAACCAGCTGGTGAATGAAGGCATTCCGTTCCGCGATGCCTACCAGCAAGTAGGTGCAGATGTCGTGTCCGACATGTTCGCTTTTGATGGCGCGCTGAATCATACACACCAAGGCAGTATTGGCAACCTTTGCAATGACCAAATAACCGCTATGATGCAGGCCACAATGAAAAAAATAGCCTAGTTGCTAACTCACATATTCGCGTGCATCATGTCATCGGAAACAATACCTGTATTAATGGCAAACATCACCAGTCCCACACGTGTGTGCAGATTGAGTTTATCGAACAACGTATTGCGGTAACCTTCAACGGTGCGTGCACTTACACCCATAGCTTTGCCTATTTCTTTATAGCTAAGTTCGGTGCAACAGTATTTGAGAAACTGTATCTCGCGCTCGTTGATCTTCAGCAGTGGATTCTCGTTGGCATTGTGTACCAGCTGAAAGAAATTGCTCGTTACCAGCTCGGAGCTATAGTATCCTTTTTCATGAATATCCTTCAGCGCGGTCTGCACTTCCGCAAGCTTGGCACCTTTTAGCAGGTAGCCATTGGCCCCATTCTTCAGCATTTTAATGATGCTAAACTCATGGTTGAACATTGACAAGGCAAGCACCTTAAGGTCAGGCCAGCGCTTCTTTAATTCAACCAATGTTTCATATCCGTTCAGCACGGGCATTTGTATATCGAGAATACATATCTCCGGAAAATCGTGGGTATGTGCGAGGCGGTCTATCAGTTGCTGTCCGTTTTCGGCTTCTATCACGACCTTATAATCGGGAGAGATGGAAACGATATTCTTCACCGCATCCCGGAACATTTCATGGTCGTCTGCTATAGCTATTAAAACTTCCTGGTTATTCTTCATATGGTAAATTTAACTTCACGATAGTTCCTCCATCCGCTGGTGAAGTTATATCAAGCAGGCCATTCATCATTTTTGCCCGCTGTTTCATGTTTATTAAACCTATTCCTTTTCCATTTCGATTCCCGTTGCCATTCCCATTGCCGTTCACGTGACCGTTTCTCCCATTCCCTGGCCTTATACCCACTCCATTGTCCTCGATGATCATCTCGAAATGTGTGGGCATATAATTCAGCCTGATCCCTACTTTGGTAGCCTGCGCATGTTTTACAATATTAGCTAATCCTTCCTGTGCTATCCTGAATACCATCAGTTCCTGTTCATTCGACAATGCATCCGTTTCGCCTTCAGAATACAGCTGAAAATCTATTTTGTTGTAAGAGCTCAGGTAATCCAGCTCCTTTCGCAACGACTCTTCCAGCCCAATGCGGTTGATGTTTTCACTGTTTAATATGTGACTCACATTGCGCAGGTCGTTGAGCGCCTTGTGGAGTATCCGTTTCGAAGCATCGATCAATTTCTGCGATTGTTCTGCATCTTCTACTTCCGAAAGAAAATCGAGATTGGCCTGTGCCACGCTGAGCGATTGGCCAATATTGTCATGTATCTCCTGCGATACCTGGTTGAGTGCTTTCTCCTGGACCTCGAGTCGTGTATGAAGCAATGCGTTCTGGTACCGCAGCTCCATTTCTTTTTTTTCCATCTGGTGCCTCCTGTTTTTAGTTTTTTGTATTACCAGGAAGATCGTGATATAGAACACCAGCAACGTCACTATAAGTGACCCTGCAATCAGCAGCACGACCAGGTAATTATCGTTCAACTTTTATTGTTTTAGGGTAAAATAAAAACACAAGTCCAAACCCGAAGTAGGTAATTGCACTAATGATCGGCAACGCAAAACCTACCAACGCCATATACTCCAAAACAGATTTGCTGAGCATTTGGTATACCGACCAGTTGAGATAGGTGATACTCCAGAAGAACAACAAAATAAAACTTATCCAGAAGTGCGGGTTGTTCCAGGTGCCGGTATTGTCGTTCTCCAGTATCTTGTAAAACGCATATAGCGACATTGAGATGATCACAAATCCCGCAAAAAGCAAATAGTATGAATTCAGCTCACTGGTCGATTGTAAGAACATGCTATTGATCAGTGCCACTATAAAACCTGCTGCTCCTATATACCAGCCCACGTGCCGCCGCCTGAAACTCGGTATGCTCTGGTTGAAGTAAACAGCAACCAAAAACAAATGCAACGGCGCGTACACATGATACACTACCATATTGTTGCGGTATTTCACAGACAGCAGGTCGGCAACATACTCGCTCAGTAATGTACACCCCAGCAACACTACGATCATCTTAGCGCCATTCTGCAGCCGACTGAACCTGAATACGCCTACAATAAATGCAAACAAAATGACACCAAGATACATTGCGTAAGAACCACTGGAGGTCATCAGCTTTACTATTGGGTTGGCAATATATCAAAGGCAGCAGTACCGGTAGTCGGGCAATTATTAGGACAAGGGGCGCTAAAATCAAGCACGGCTCCCTGCGGGCTATAGATATAGTTGCCGCTTGAATCGAAGCCTGATATCACGATCGTCAGCGCGTTACCTCTATATCCTGCATCCTTATTTCGTCCACCGCTGTTTATGTAGTTTAGCTTGTGTGCCATCAGCAGTTTTACATACTTGATGTTGGTATTCTGCAAATAATACCTCAGCGCGTTGGCATCAACAATAAAAG
>JAJNBR010000265.1 GCA_021156265.1 Flavipsychrobacter sp. | reverse complement strand
ATCCTTCGACTTATTGCGCGGTATCGAAAGACTTTTCCAACCTTCATTACGACACATCTTTCCGATATAAACGATCTGGCCGACATGGTAACAGTAATGGGCTATTTGCCTGTTGGTTGCCTCGAGGATAGTATGACCTTCGTTGCGGATGTAAACAATACGATTGATGTCTTCGTCGGTTATATTATCCAGCGCATCAAAAAGGCATTTCCAGCCAATATCCCAGGCCTGCAATACAGCTTCGCGCGTGTTCCAGTTATTTTCGAACTCGCCGTCGCGGTTGCGCCATTCCTTTTCACCGTCGGTGGTCAGGAAATCCGTCCAGCGGCTGAGCATGTTGCCATGTAAGTGTTTCACAATTGTGGCGACGCTATTGCTTTCTTCGTTCGGCTGCCAGAACAGTTCTTCATCCTTCATCTGTTCCATAGCTTTTTCGCCCAGTTGCTTGTAGTACTGGAACTGGCGTTTGGCGCTTTTAAGATATTCGATCGTCATGGCAGCAAGGTTTATTTACACGCGTTTTGCTTGTCACCGTAAATGATGGGGCGGCTGATCTCCATATAGCGTTCTGAAATGATCATAGGAGTGAATCCGAATTTTGCGTAGAGACCATGAGCATCCAGCGTGGCTAGCATCACTTTCCTTAACCCCTTAACCCATGCCTGCTCCAGGAGCAATTCCATCATCTTCCTGCTCAGGCCTTGCCCGCGGTGTTCTTCTTCGACGTATACGTCAGCCAGGTAGGCAAACGTTGTATAATCAGTAATGAGTCTTCCGTAGCCTAGCTGTCTGCCATCTTTCAGAATGCCGATACAGTAAGAATTATCAAAAGCTCTTTTCACCAGTTCGTACGGTATGTTTTTTGACCAGTACGATTCCTCCGACAGCCATTTGTGTACCGCTTTCGGCTGAAGCTGTGTTTTGTCTGTAGTAATGATATAGCCTTCGTGTTCTACTGTAATGATCTTCATGCTTTATAAGATATAGTTCCAGTTATGTTTGTCCGGATCGATACCCCTGCGAATATTGTATAAAGCGTTTTGCAGTTTGTTCATCACTGCATCATTACCTAAATAACAGGCATAATGCTTTCCACTTATGGAGATAGTTTCGATGGGCGCAACTACTGCTGCGGTCCCAACACCAAAAGCCTCTACGCGTTTGCCTGCTATCAAAGCATCTTCGATCTCCTTCCATTTTATACGCTTCACATCGATCGGGATATTGTTATCCTTAGCTAAAGTTAATAAAGAATCGCGTGTTACACCATCCAGTATCGTACCTGATAATGGAGGCGTAACAATGGCGCCATCGATAGCAAACATCACATTCATTGTGCCTGACTCCTCTATATATTCATTGGTTTTGCTGTCTGTCCATATCACCTGGTCGTAGCCAGCTTCACGAGCCAACTGAGTGGGGTAGAATGCGCCGCCGTAATTACCGCCGCATTTGGCAAACCCAGTGCCACCATCAGCAGCACGCACGTGATCCGTTTCTACTTTTACTTTAAGTGGTTTAGCATAATATTGATAAGCCGGTGTGCAGACGATCATAAAGATGTACTTGTCGGCTACTTTTACACCCAACCTTTCTTCAGAGGCTATCATGAACGGTCGTAAATACAGTGAGCCGTCTGCTTCTTTAGGTAGCCATGCAGCGTCGAGCTGCACGAGTTGGTGTAATGCTTCAATGAATAATCCTTTTGGCACTTCAGGCATGCACATTCTCGCCAGCGATTTCAGGAAGCGGTCATAGTGTTTTTCAGGACGGAAAATGTTGATTTTGCCATCCTGCATCTGGAATGCCTTCATGCCCTCAAACACTGTTTGCCCGTAATGCAGACAAAGCGCAAAGGGGCTCATTGTCAGATCCGCGAATGGAATGATGCGGCTGTCATGCCACTGCCCGTCGTAGTACTCGGCAATGAACATGTGCTCCGTCGGTTGCTGTCCAAAAGGGATAGACCTTGTTTCTTTTACCTGCCTGTCTTTCTGCGGCAGAATGGAAATTGTGTATTCCATAATCTTAATTTTTATTTTGAACCTGCAGTAACAGGCGTTTGTAAAATATCTTTTGCTTTCACTCTTTCCCTGCGGGCTGCCATGTGTTTGCGGATGTACCCGCGGTTTACCAAGTACACACCGGTCATGATGGCTGCGAATGATAGCGCCGTGTACCAGGTGAGCTGTTCGTTCAACACCAAGTATCCCAGTATTACAGCCACAAGTGGATTGACATAAGCATAGGTAGCAACCAAACCAACCGGTAATTCTTTAAGAGCATACATGTAAGCTGTATAGGCAGCCACTGAGCCAAATATGATCAGGTATACCAATGACCAGAATGCTTCTGTATCCCATACCAGGGCGTTTTCGTAAGTATCGAATACAGGGCTGGCGATGAGCAGGAAGATACCGCCGAACATTAATTGTAAGCCTGAATTGAATACGGGATTGACAGGAAACTGTCTACGTTTGTTGATGACACTACCTAAGGACCAGGCCGATGTAGCACAGAGCAGACCGATCATGCCCAGCAGATATTGCGTGTCAGCCAGGTCGGCAATATTATCTCTGAATATCAGCGCTACGCCACCAAAACCTACCAAAGTGCCAATCATGATGGACAGGTTGGGTCGTTCGCCTTTTGCCGAAGCGAGGTTGATCATAACCGTAATGATCGGCATCAGAGAACAGATCAGGGCAGCCACGCCGCTCGGTACATATTTCTCAGCCCAGGTTACTAATCCATTACCAATTGTAATCAACAGGAAGCCTACAAGAGCCTGGTGTTTTAAGCTCGTTAGGGACAAGTCCACCTTTTTGCTCATTGCAAGTCCTATTACCATAATGATGATCGCCGATACCACCTGGCGGACTCCAGCAAAAAGAAAAGCAGGGTAGTGCTCCACTCCCACTCGGATGAACAAATAAGTTGTCCCCCAAACGATACAGATGAAGATGAGTGCGATATATGCTTTCGTGTTCTTTGCCATTTCAGTGAACTATAAATCTTTCGAATCTTTGTCAAAATTCTATTCATTTCCTGAAACAAAACAGATACAATTTTCGTAATTTCGACCAGAACAGTTTTTTGCATGAAGACAAGATCGAAAGCTAAGAACGATCACCTGTATCTGAATATCGCTGACAATATTGAAAAGCAGATAATGGATAAGGTGCTGAATATAGGCGACAAACTGCCGTCAGTACGTCTGCTTAGCAAACAACAGGGCGTAAGCATGAGTACTACGCTGCAGGCCTATTACCATCTCGAAGGTAAAGGCCTTGTCGAATCCCGTCCGCAGTCGGGCTATTATGTTCGCTTCAATCCGTCTCGCTTTCCGCAGAAGATAGAGAAGAGTAACCCTAAACTGTCGACAAAGAATAAGAACGTTGAAGCGATCATATCGGAGGTGTACGATGATTTTAACATGCCTGGCATGGTGAAGTTCTCCTTGAGTGTGCCTGCACCGGAGATACTGCCGCTGGCCAAACTGAATAAAGCATTGATACAAGCAACGCGTGAACTTCCTGCTAATGGTACTTCTTATGAACAAGTGCAGGGCAGCGAATCGCTTCGTAGGCAGATCGCGCGGTGGTCTGCACAGTGGGGCAGGCTGCAGCCTGATGACCTGATCACAACTGCCGGCTGCATGAATGCCATATCCTATTGTTTGATGGCTTTGACGAAGCCCGGTGACACTATTGCGGTTGAAAGCCCGGTATACTTTGGCACGCTCCGCTTTGCGCAAAGCATCGGTTTGAAAGTTATAGAACTGCCTACCGATCCCGACACAGGTGTAGACCCAGATGATGTTAAAAAGGCATTGCAGAGGCACAATATTAAAGCCTGCTTCTTTGTTACCAACTTTAGTAATCCGCTGGGTTATTGCATGCCTGATGAACAGAAGCTGGAACTTGTCAAGCTCCTGTCGCGCCATGGTGTGCCGCTAATAGAAGACGATCTGTATGGCGATGTGTATTTTGGCACACAACGCCCTAAACCTTGTAAGAGTTTCGACGAGGAGGGCAATGTACTGTGGTGCGGTTCTGTTTCTAAAACACTCGCGCCGGGTTACAGGGTAGGCTGGGTGGCGCCCGGTAAGTACATTGATAAAGTAAAGCGTCTGAAGCTGTATCACAGTATCACGTCGGCAACTACGCACCAGGCAGCTATTGCTAATTTCCTTGCCACAGGACGTTATGAGCACCATCTGCGGAAGCTTCGGCAAACCCTGCATTCCAACAGCCTGCAGTTCATTCGCAGTATTGGCGAGAACTTCCCCGAGGGTACTAAGGTCACTAA